>JBDRFV010000057.1:0-2855 GCA_043818335.1 Patescibacteria group bacterium | reverse complement strand
GAATAAAAAGCAATATGTGGCGTTACAATTACTTGTGGCATTTCTATAAGAACCTGATTTTCTACTATCATTTTATAATCTATTGGTTCAGAATCATTTGCTCCAATAATTTCATTTGCAATTTTTAAATCTCTTTCCCCTTCTAAAACATCAAGTGCAACTTCAGTAATAATTCCAGTTTTAATTCCCCAAATTAAAGCTTCTGTGTCTATTAAAGCTCCACGCGCAGTATTTATTATAAATATTCCTTTTTTCATTTTAGAAATATTATCTTTATTAATCAAATGATGATTTTCTTTAGTATAAGGAGTATGTAAAGTCAAAATATCAGAAAAAGCAAGAACTTCATCAAAAGTTTTATATACAAAATTATTACTTTTCGCAAATTCTAAATCTGGATATAAATCATAAGCAATAACATTCATTTCAAAACCTTTAGCTATTTTTATAACATTTTTCCCAATCTTACCAGTACCAATAACTCCAAGAGTTTTACCTTGCAAATCAAAACCCTGTAAAGAAGAATAAAAATTAAAATCCATTGTATCTCTTAAATGATTGTTTGCATCTATAATATTTCGTGAAAGATTTAAAATCAAAGAAAAAGCAAATTCTGCCACAGTGTGAGAACCATATGACGGAACATTAGAAACTTTTATATTTTTAGTTTTACAATATTCAAGATCAATGTGTTCAAAACCAGTAGAACGAGTAGTAATAAATTTTAAATTTGGCAACAAGTCAATTACTTTCCTACTTATTACAGAATTAATAAAAACAGACAAAACTTCTATTTCTTTTACTAAAGAAATATTACTATCATTTAATTTTTCCTCAAAAAATAATGCTTCATACCCTTTAAAATAACTAGTAAAAACTTCTTGTTCTTTTTTTGGAACTTCAAAAAATGCTATTTTCATATAGCTATTATATCATTATTTTTCGTCTATTACCAAAAGCTTATGAGGATGCTGATGGCCATTTATAATCCTTATGTTTTTAGGTAAAATTTTAAAATATTCAGCTAAAATCTCAATAATTTTCTTATTCGCCATATTTCTCTCAGCTTTTTCTTTAACCGAAATTTCAAAATGACTATCCGATTTTTCAGTAATATTTTGCTTTTTAGAATTAATATTAGCTATAACTTTTATATACTTCATTTTTAACCAAGAAAAACATTATTTATAAAAACTCCTAAATAATGCGCAATAACTATTACTACACTAGAAATAAATAAATGCTCAAAAATAACATGAAATGGCTTTTTTTGAGTATCTTTTGCTATCAAATAACTAGCTAAGATTATTAAAAACATTCCCCAAATAATTGCTATTACTATTGCTGTTTTTAAATCAAAAAGTAAAACTGGGATTAAAAAAGAAAGTGCAAAAATAAATTTAAAGAAAAAAGTAGAAATAGTAGCAGCCCAAACTTCTTTATTAGTAGAAACATTTTCTGACTCTTTTGACATATGAATTCCAAGAGCATCTGAAAAAGCATCTGCTATGGCAATCGTCAAAATACCTGCAACTACTGCTAATTTTAAATTAGTTCCAGAATTCAAACCAACCATTAAACCCAAAGTAGTAATGACACCAGATGTTAAACCAAAATTTAAACCAACTTTTATCGCTTTTTTCATATTTATATATTTTACTATAAAATTCTACTTAAACAAATTTTTTAAAAAAGAAAAAAAGCCATTTTTTTTATCTTCTTCTTCTGTATTAACTTTATTCTGATCTTCAATAATAACTATCATTTCTTCTCCTGCCTTACCTAATCCAAACTTATCACGAATATTTTCTTCCACTCCTTTTTCTGTATTTAATTTTAAAATATCAGCTTCTAGTTTTTCTTTTTGCTGTTGTAATTCAAAAACTTTATTCTCTGCTATTTCTCTATTTTTTCTAGTATCACTTGCTTTATCTATAAATTTTATAATATTAAAAATAAAAAAAATCAAAAAAATTCCCAAAATAACCAAAACCAGCTTTGAGTGTATTATTTTTTTATATTTATTAGAATGTTTTTTACCTTGAAATTTTTTCATATTCTGATACAATCATTATATGCTTTTCGATAAAAAACATCAAAAGAAAGTTAGAATAATCTGGACAGTTTTATGCATACTAATTATAGTTAGTATGATTTTACTTTACTCTCCTATATTTTAGTTATCTCCTGAACGCATCATTTTCAAAAACACATCCTGAGTAATATTTACTTTAGCGTGCTCTTTCATTCGAGCTTTACCTTTTTTCTGCTTTTCAAGAAGTTTTTTCTTTCTACTTACATCACCACCACCAACAACCTTGCTACCATGCATTAAGACATCTTTTCTAAATGCCGAAACAGATTCAGAAGCTATTATTCTACCTAGAGCTTTTCCTTGAATTTTAAATGCAAATTGTTGCCTAGAAATAACACTCTTTAATTTCTCAACCTGATTCCGTGCTTCTTCTTCTATTCTTCTTCTTGATACAATTCTGCAAAAAGCCATCATCGGCTCATCAGCAACTAAAATATCTAATCTAACAACATCAGCTTCTCGATAATCTCCAATTTCATAAGAAATAGAACCATAGCCAGAAGTTATACTTTTCAAATCATCAAAAAAGTTTCTCATCAATTCTCGCAATGGCATTTCTAAATTAATAGCCGATCTGTTATCTCCAAAATTTTCTGTACTATGCACTTCTGCCTCATGATCAAAAAGAAATGGCATTAAGACACTTGAATAAAATTGTGGAATAATTATTTTTACAGAAACCCAAGGTTCATATACTTTTAAAATCTGACTGTCTTCTGGAAAAAAATGTGGTGAATAAATTATTTGCTCTTTATTATTT
>JBDRFV010000056.1:0-3964 GCA_043818335.1 Patescibacteria group bacterium | reverse complement strand
TAACAGATTAGATTTAATTGAAAATAAGATTGAAGTTAAAGAAAAAGAGAATCTTTTAATAAGAACTAATCTTGAAGATAAAATAGAAAATCTTGAAAAACTAAGTAAAATGGATCCAGAATTATTAAAAAAATATTCTAAGGTTTATTTTCTAAATGAGCATTATATGCCTGTTTCTTTGTCTTATATTGGCGTGGGTTCTAAAAGTACGCAAAGTTCTAACATACAAATTCATAGCGATGTGCTTCCTTATCTTGAAAAATTAATTTCTGCTGGAAATTTAGATAATATGGGAATTAGGGCGCAATCTGCTTATCGTTCATTTGGAAAACAATCAGAGATAAAATCTAAGGCTCTTATTACATATGGAATTGGAGCAAATAAATTTTCAGCAGATCAAGGATATTCTGAACATCAACTTGGAACAGCAATAGATTTTACAACAATAAAAACAGCTGGTGTTCTTGATGGATTTGAAAAAACTCCAGAGTATAAATGGCTTTTAGAAAATGCTTATAAATATGGTTTTGTTATTTCTTATCCAGTAGGTAATTCTTATTATGAATTTGAGCCATGGCACTGGCGTTTTGTTGGAGTAGAATTAGCAACTAAATTACATCAAGATAATAAAAATTTTTATGATTTAGATCAAAGAATAATAGATTCTTATCTTGTAAAACTTTTTGATTAGAAATGAAGAAAATAATTAAAAAACTAAAAACTTTTAAATGGAGAGTTAAATCAAAAATTGCTGTATTTAAGTACGGGAATCCAGCTTCTAAGTTGAAAATAATAGGAATTACTGGCACAAACGGAAAAACTACTATTGCTACTTTGTTATATAAAATTGCAACTGAATTAGGTTATAAAGCGGGACTTGTGAGCACGGTAGGAAATATAATTGCCGGAGAAAAAAGGCCAACAACTCACACTACGCCAGATTCTATTTCTCTTACTAAATTATTTTCAGAAATGGCAGAGAAAGGTTGTGAATATGTTTTTATGGAAGTTTCTTCGCATGCCATGGATCAGAAAAGGGTAGCTGGAATAAATTTTGTCGGTGGTGTTTTCACTAATTTAACCCAAGATCATTTAGATTATCATAAAAATTTTGAAAATTATTTTTTGACTAAGAAGAAATTTTTTCAGAATTTGTCAAAAGATTCTTTTGCACTTTCTAATATAGATGACGAATACGGTATAAAAATTTTAGAAAATATAAAAGCTAAAAAATATACTTACAGTTTAAAAGATAAAGCTGATTTTAATGAAAGATTAGAAACTAAATTAATTGGCGAATTTAATGCTTACAATATTTTAGCTGTTTATGGAACTGCAGTTTTACTTGGTTTTGATAAAAATAAAGTTAAAGAAATTATAAAAAATTTAGAACCAGTTGTCGGAAGATTTGAAAGTTTTAAAAATAAAGATAACATTACTGGAATTGTAGATTTTGCACATACGCCTGATGCTTTGGAAAATGTTTTAAAAACTATTCAGAAAATGCGAAAAGAAAATGAAAAAATAATTACAGTATTTGGTTGTGGTGGAGATAGAGATTCTTCTAAACGTTCTGTGATGACTAAAATTGTTTATGAAAATAGTGATATTATAATTCCCACTGCTGATAATCCAAGAAGTGAAAATATAGAAAAAATATTTGAAGACATGAAAGGTGGTTTGCCTGGAGAACTAAAAAAAGAAGTTTATTTTATTCAAGACAGAAGTGAAGCTATTAAAAAAGCTTGTGAATTAGCAAAACCCCACGCCAAGGCGGGGCAAACTGGTGATTTTGTTTTGTGTGCAGGGAAAGGACATGAAAGTTATCAGGAAATAAAAGGTGTAAAACAGCATTTTAATGATATGGAGGAATTAAAGAAGAATTTAGTATAATAAATTTATGCAAAACTATTGGGATCAATTTAAAGATAAAAAAATTACAGTCATGGGACTTGGGGTTTTGGGGCGTGGTTTGGGATATACAGAATTTCTAGCTGAATGTGGCGCTGATTTGATAGTCACTGATTTGAAAACAAAAGAGCAACTTAAAACTTCAGTAAAAAAATTATCTAATTTTTCTAATATTAAATTTGTTCTTGGTGAGCATAGATTAGAAGATTTCAGAGAAAGAGATATGATAATAAAATCTGCTGGCGTGCCTGCTGATTCTATTTATATAAAAGAAGCGAGAAAATATGATACTCAGATAGAAATGGATGTTTCTCTTTTTGCAAAATGTGCACCGGAAGTTAAAATTATTGGTGTTACTGGAACTCGTGGAAAAACAATGACTACTGTTTTGATATATGAGATTTTAAAAGCAAATGAAAATTTTTTGAAAAATAAAGTTCATCTTGGTGGAAATATTCGTGGTGTTGCTACTTTGCCTTTGTTAAAAAGATCAAAGCCAGGTGATGTTTTAGTTTGCGAATTAGATTCATGGCAGTTGCAGGGTTTTGGTGAAGATAAAATGTCGCCAAATATTTCTGTATTTACAAGTTTTATGGCAGATCATATGAATTATTATAAAAACAGCATGGAAGATTATTTTAATGATAAAGCTAATATTTTTAAATATCAGAAAAAAGGTGATGTTTTAATAATTCGTCCGGGAATGAAAAAGTTAATTAAAAAAACTCACACGAAAGGCAAGTTGATTGGAATTAATAAAGATGAAGTTAAAAATTGGAAATTTTCTGCACCAGGAGAGCATAATCTAGAAAATTTAGCTTGTGCTGTAAAAGTTGCCGAGCAGTTTAATATTCCAATTAGTAAAATAAAAAAAGCTGTAGCAGATTTTAAGGGAATAGAAGGCAGACTTCAGTTTTTGAGAAATTACAAAGGCGTGAAAATATATAATGATAATAATTCTACAACTCCGGCAGCGACTATTGCAGGTTTGCGTGCTGTTGGTGATACAAAAAAACGCAGAGTTGTTTTAATAATTGGTGGTGATGATAAGAAATTGGACACGAAAGATTTATTGAAAGAAATTCCAAAATGGTGTTCAAAAGTTGTGATGTTTAAAGAAAGAGGCACTGACAATATTAGAGATGCAGTATTTGGTTTTGTAAAAAAAGGAATTGAAGTGTATGAAGAAGAAGGTTTGGAAAATACAGTCAAAAGAGCGATTTCGGTAGCGAAGAAAGGTGAGACGGTTTTGTATAGTCCGGGGTTCTCATCTTTTGGAAAATATTTTAAAAATGAATATGAGCGAAATGATAAGTTTGTAAAAATAATTAAGAGTTTAAAATAAATTTATGGAATATTTAGATATTTGTGATGAAAACGGAAAATTAACAGGAAAAAAAGAACTTAAAAAAGAAGTTCATAAACAAGGACTTTGGCATAGATCTGCGCATATTTGGGTAATTAATTCTAAAAAAGAAATTTTAATACAAAAACGTTCTTCAATAGTTGATAATCATCCAAATGAATGGGATATTTCGGCCGCTGGTCATATTTCAGCTGGTGAAGATTATATAACTTCAGCTCAAAGAGAAACAGAAGAAGAACTTGGAATTAAAATAGATTTAAATTACCTTATTTTAATTGGCGTAGTTAAACAACAATCAGAGAGACCTGGTTATATAAATAAAGAAATTAACCCAGTATATATATTAAAAGCAGATCTTGATTTATCTCAAATAAAATTACAAGAAGAGGAAGTTTCAGAAGTAAAATTTATAGATTATAAAGAATTGAAAAGAATTATTGAAAGTAAAAATAAAACTTTTGTTCCACACGACGATGAATATAAACTATTATTTGATTATTTAGAAAATAAATGGAATTAGATTTAAAAAAAATTAAACACGTGCACTTTATTGGAATCGGTGGGATTGGTATTTCGGCTGTGGCTAGAATGATGCTTCATGATGGCAAAATAGTAACTGGTCAAGATATGCAAGATTCTGAAATAATAACAGAGTTAAAAAAATTAGGAATAGATATAAAAATCGGA
>JBDRFV010000055.1:0-10766 GCA_043818335.1 Patescibacteria group bacterium | reverse complement strand
ACAAAAAACAAGCCCATCAAAAGCCAAGTTTTATTTACGTTTTTTGATTGCTGTGTGTAAAGTGTTGCCATTTAACTACAATATAAATACTGGAATATAAATCGATTTATCAAGACTGCGATCATCAGATGGATTATCATTACGAATCTCTATAAAACCTGCACCTGTTGGTAATCCAGTTAAATCAATAGTTCCCTTAAAAGAAACCGGTCCTGCTATCATCCACTCCGTAATAGCATTAGCATAGCCATTTTTTAAAACTTTTTTATTTTGATCAAGAATATTTATTAAAATATTCCCTTCAAAAAAATAAGCATTTTTAACAATACCACCGAATTCTAAATTTCCAGAAATAGTAGAGCCAGCAACTACAGAAAAAGAAATCAAATCATCTTTGTTTCCAAGAATTTCAGGGAGTTTCTCTTCTGTGTTTTGATTAATACTTGTTGTTACATCTATTTGATTAGTTGGCACTCTATTCTGTCCTTGAAAATAAAAATATACACCAATTACTACAACTGCTATTAATATTACTATTGTAATTATTTGTGATTTTTTCATAATATTTTTTAATTAAAACTTAACTTCTACTGTATTCTGTGCTGCGTCATTGTCTGGAAGATCAAAAAATTCTACTTTTTTAAATCCAAAAACTTTTGCGATAATATTAGAAGGAAAACTTTCTATTTTAATATTTAGATCACGTACGTTAGTATTGTAAAATCTTCGTGCTGCTTGAATTTTATTTTCAGTATCAGAAAGTTCTGTCTGTAAAGCTAAAAAGTTTTGATTGGCCTTTAATTCTGGATAGGCTTCTGCAATTGCAAAAACTGATTTTAAAGCGCCGGTTAACATATTTTCTGCCTGAGCATGATCAGGATTTGCTCCTTGAACTCCCATTGCAGCTGCTCGAGCTTTTGTTACATTCTCAAATGCACTTGATTCATGAGTAGCATAACCTTTTACAGTATTTACTAAATTAGGAATCAAATCATAACGTCTTTTTAATTGCACTTCTATGTCTGCCCAAGCTTCTTTTGTTCTATTTCTTAAAGAAACGAATCTATTAAAAACATAAGCAATCGACAAAACTAAAACACCTAAAACAATCCATAAATATTTCATATTTTTATATAAGTTAAATTAGTAATTATTAGTTAATAATACTAGTTTTTCGACTAAAAATCAAACAAGCCCCGGCCGAAGGCCGGGGCTTAATTTAATCTAATTTAATTATTATTTTACTTATTTATTCTTATTTTTCTTCTTATTTTGAATTTCTTCTACTAAAGCAAGTAACGGTGATGCAAGAAAAATCGAAGAATAAGTACCAAAGAACATACCAAAAGTAAGCATAAGTGCAAAATATTTAGTAGAAGTTGGTCCAAAAAATACTAAAGACAATAAAACTAAAATTACAGTAAGAGAAGTACAAATAGAACGAACGTATGACTGTTTCAAGCTTTTTCCAACAACCTCACTAAAACTTTGAGTAATTTTATTTCTTAAATTTTCCCTGATTCTATCAAATATAACAATAGTATCTGAAACCGAAAGCCCAAGAATAGTTAAAATAGCAACTACAAAAAGTGTATCAACTTCAGCTCCAAAACGATTACTTAAAAAAGTAAAAATTCCAACTGGAATTATTACATCATGTAATAAAGAAATAACCGCGATAATTCCATATCTCCAAGAAGAAATAGGTTTTGAAACTTTTCGAAAAGCAAAAGCAATAAAACAAATAATTCCAAAAGCAACTAAAATAATGGCAATAATAGCTTTTCTTGTTAATTCTTTTCCCACAGACGGACCGATAGAATTAAAACTTTTTTCTTCTAAAATATTACTTTGATTTAACGAAAGGGTTTCTAAAAGCTGTGAATGTTCAGCTTCAGTTAAATCTTTAGACTTAACCAAATAACCTAAATCTCCTGTTGGTTGTAATAAAATAGAACCAAAACCAAGCTGATCTAGTATAGGACTTAATTCTTCTTGACTAGGCCTAACATCCTGATAAATAATTTCACTTAATGCTCCGCCTTTAAAATCAATTCCAATTTTTAATCCAAAAACAGAAACAGATGTGATGGAAAGTAAAATTAAAACAACTGAGATGGAGATAAATATTTTTTTGTGTTTTATTATAAACATAACTTTTTAATTTAATTTAATTTAATTATTTTGAAATACCACTTGAGAATAAAAATCTCGTAATCTTATTTTCCCCAACAAAATTAATTGCGTGAAGAAAAATTCTAGTAATTGTTATTGCTGATAGCATTGAAACCAAAACTCCCATACCTAAAGTCAAAGCAAATCCTTTAATTAAAGAAGTTCCAAACCAAAATAAAATAACGGCTGTTATAATACTTGAAATATTAGAATCACGAATAGAAAACCAAGCTCTTGAGAAACCAGTGGAAATAGAATCTGAAACATTTCTACCCGACCTCATTTCTTCTTTTATGCGCTCAAAAATAAGGATATTCGCATCAACTGCAATACCAAGCGAAATAATAAATCCAGCAATACCAGCAGCTGTTAAAGTTACCGGTAGTAATTTAAATAAAAATAAAATTACACTAATATAAATACAAAGGGAAAAAATAGCCACTAAACCAGGCAGACGATACCAAAAAATTAAAAATAATGCAATAAGCAAAAATCCGAATAAAGCAGCTTTTACTCCTGCATTCAAAGCATTATCTCCTAATATTGCGCCAATTGTTTGTTTAGACAAAAGTGAAATTGGAACTGGAAGAGCACCTGAATTTAATCTACCAACTAATTGCTTTGCTTCAACAGGAGTAAAGTCTCCAGAAATTTGCGCAATTCCACCAGTAATTTCTTCTCGCACAACTGGAGTTGAAATTGGTGCGCCATCAAGATAAATAGCTACTATTTTTCCAATATTATTTTTAGTTATTTCTGCAAATAATTCTGAACCAGTATCATCAAATTGCAAACCAACTTTTGGTTCATTGGTAGTCTGATCAAATTCTAAAACTGCTTTTTTAAGATATCTTCCAGTAAGTTCTGTATCAACAAATTGCTGTCCTAAATTCACTGCGCTTAAATCAACTTTTCCATCTGGACCAACCGTCACTTCTTGAGGAGTTCCTTCCGGTGCTTCAGTTTTAAATTCCAAAAGTGGAGTCTGTCCAATCATTTCAGTAGCTTTTTCAACATCTGTAACTCCAGGCAAATCAACTATTAATTTTTCTTCACCACCAGAAACAAAACTACTTTCCTGAATTTGAACTACTGGCTCAGAAACTCCAAATAAATTAACTCTACGTTCAATAACATCACGAAGAGCATTCATTGAATCAGAAATCTGCCCTGCTGGAACTCCTGAAATATCAGCTTTATATACCAAATGACTTCCACCAGAAAGATCTAGACCTAAACGAAATATATTTTGTTTAAAAAATGAACTTTCTTGCTCAAAATTATTATTTAACTTAGGCTCAGATTTAAAGACAAAAAAAGCGATCCCAGCGCCTAGTAGTAAAATTATTAAAGCTAAGACTCTTTTTTTCCACATAATAAATATAAAATAATTCTATACTTTTTTACAAAAAAAGCAAATTAATTTAACAAAAACTAACTTAATTTTTTATATAAAAATCTTACTAAATAAGCTATCAAAATACCCAATAAAAAGCCATTTAAAATATCTATTGGAAAATGCACCCCAGTTGCTATTCTTGCAACTCCAATTAGTAAAGCAAAAATACCAAAAATATAACCAATTCTTTTATGACTGAAAAATAAAGCAGTAGCCAGTGCCATAAAAAATGTTGCATGTCCGGAAGGAAAAGAAAAGCCCGTTTCGTTTAATAAAGAAACAACATTTGGAAATATAATAAACGGCCTTGGTGCTTGTATTATTATTTTTATAACAGAAGCTAAAGACCATGCGAAAATTCCAGAAAAAAACACTAATGCAATTTCTTTACATTTAGTTTTTAACTCTTTAATCGGTTTAGTCAGAAAAAAAACTTCATGATGAAATAAAAGAAATATTATAGCTATCAAAATTACTATATATGGAAAAATATCAGCAAAAAATATTATAATTCTATCAAAACATAAAGACTTATGAGTTAAATTATATAAAGCAAAAAAAATTTTATTATTTATATTTAACATAATTTTTTACATTCCTAAAAATTCATTTTTCATATCATCTCTATGCACTGATCTAGCATCTCTTTTCATACTCATTAAAATACCCAAACCAGCAAATTCAACCATTAAGTGCGAACCACCGTAACTCATAAAAGGTAAAGTTATCCCAGTTATTGGCATTAATCCTAAATTCATTCCAATATTAATAACTATATGACTCATAAAAAAAATAGCAATACCTACCGCAAAAAGAATCTCAAAATTAGAAAAACCAAAAGCAGCATGAACGAGTATTCTCCAAATTACCAAAGAAAATAATAACAGAATTAAAAGAGAACCAATTAATCCCCATTCTTCAGAAAAAGCCGCAAAAACAAAATCTGACTGATATTCTGGCAAAAACTTTAATCTAGATTGTGTACCAAACCCTAATCCTTTTCCAGTTATCTGCCCAGAACCAACTGCAATTGTAGACTGAATAGCATTATATCCAGAACCATGGATGTCTTGCATTGGGTTAAAAAAATTAATTACTCTAGCTTTTTGATAATCAGCAAAAACAAAAGCCCAAAATAACCCAAAAATCATAATTCCTAAAAACAAAAGGGTTAATAAGTGCTTTTTAGAAATACCAGAAACAAGAGTCATTCCAAGCCATATAAAAAATATAACAATAGCAGAACCAAAATCTGGCTGAAGTAAAACTAAAACAAAAGGAATAAAAGCGTAAATACCAGAAATAAAAATATGTTTTATGTTTTTAATTTCAACATGACGCCTAGAAAAATATTTTGCTAAAAGTAATATTAAAACTAATTTCATCATATCTACTGGTTGAAAAGAAAAAGATCCAAAATCAAACCAACTTTTTGCACCATGAGAAATAGTTCCTAAAATAAATAAAGCAGATAAAATTAATGACAAAAAAATAAATAAAGAAAGTAAAATATTAGTTCTTTTTAAGAATCTAAAATCTATAAAAGAAAAAATAAAAAAAACTAAAAAAGAAAGTAAAACCCAAATAATTTGTTTATTAAAAAAATTATCACTTCCCTCAAGCGGGGAAAAAGACTTCATAACAGAAAGACCAGCCAAAACTATTGGAATTATAAGAAAAACTAAAAACCAATCTATATTACTTGAAATATTACTAAAAAATTTTGACATACTTAATTTGCTTACTTAATTAGAAAAAATTATTTTAATTTAACAGAAAAGATATTAAAAATCGGAATTATTTCTTTCAAAACTATCTGTTCAGTAATAATCTTCGGCCATGTAAAATTAATTACTCTATTTTCTTCTCCATCTAAAACATCTAAATAAGTCTGACTGGAAGTAACTGCATTGCCTTTTTCGTCATACAAAATAGCAATTATTTTAATCTCAGGAATTTGAAATAAAGAATTATTTTTTATATCAGCAGATAATTTTGAACCTGTCTCACTATCTTCTAGCTTAATATCAGAAATAATAAGTTTTAATTGATTAACTTTTTCTCCTAAAATATTAATCCACGTTGGATTTTGAGTAAATTCAAAACTAGTATAAACAGGTAATGAATTTCCTAAATCTATTGCTGGCTCAAAAATTGCAAATTTCCCAGATGGCGGAATATAACTTTCCCCATCTCTTTTTCCTATATAAACATTATCTTTATCAGCAAATCTAAATCTATAACTAACAGAATTCACAACTTGATCTTTATTATGATTCTCTAAATATGCAACAGCATTATATCTTCCTGGTACTACTTCAAAAGTCCGTGACCAAATAACTGAAAGTTTATCAACTTCAAAAATACATGCAACCTGACATTTACCACCACAATCTACTCCAACTTCTTCACCGTTTTGTCTGCCATCAAAACAAGTAGGCACTTTATTTAAATAGGGTTGCGCTATTAAATATATAAAAAACAATACAACAGCTCCAGCTATCAGTAAATAAAAAAATTTTCTTCTAGATGCCCAAGTCATAAAAACATTGTAGCATTTTAACCTTATAAATTAAATAGCATCTAATTCTATATAAAAAGTAGAACCCTGACCAGCACCAGAAGATTCAATCCAAATTTTACCTTTATGATCTTCAATAACATGCTTAGCTAAATACAAACCAATTCCAGACCCTTCAACATTCATTTGGCCACCATCACCTCTGCTAAATTTCTCAAATAATGTTGGTAATATTTCAGCCTTCACTCCCATTCCAGAGTCAGAAACTTTTAAAATAACTTTTTTACTTTCTTCATCTTTTGATAAGATAACTTTTATCCAACCAGTTTTTGTATATTTTATGGAATTATCAATTAAATTCTGAACAACCTGCCATAATTGCTCTCTATCACCACTAACTAAATACGGAGATTTTTTATCATTTTCAAATGAAAGTGTTAACCCTTTCTCTTTAGCTACTACTGAAAGCTCATTAGTTAGTTCTTTAGCAATAACTTCTAAATCAACTTGGGTCATTACATATTGCATTCCACCTTGTTCTATTTTTGCAACATCAAGAAAACGAACAATCATGTGGTTCATTCTGTTACTAGATTTAAAAATCTTATCAATAGAAGATTTCTGTGTATCACTAATATCTCCATAGGAACCTTCTAATAACATAGAAGAATAGCCTTTAATAGCAGTAATGGGACTTCGTAATTGATGAGAAGCAAAAGATAAGAACTCAGTTTTTAATTTATCAAGAGATTTTAATTTTTCATTAGCAACACTAAGCTCTGCATTAAGACTGTCAACTTCTTTATAAAGCCTTGCAAGCTCAAGATTCTGTTTATACATCTCTTCTGTAACTTTTTTGTATTCTACAGAAGAAATAACTTCTTTTTCGTCAGTATCAGCCATAAATTATTTTAAACTAGAAGGCACATCTTCAGGAGAAAGTTCTAAAATTAAATCGTGGACAGCTTCACGGCAAACTTCGTGTGAGATTTTTCCAAACAATCTTTCATACTGAGCAACTAATCTATTTAAAACTTCTTTTTGATCTCCATCAAAAGACACCTCGCCTTTATCAGAATCTACAATATTTAATCCAGAAACTTTTTTTGCTTCGTCCCAAGCTAAAGGACCAATGATTATCTCTTGTTCTCTTATTATTCGTAGTGCTATTTTGGGAAAAATTAAAATTGTATCCATAATATTTAGCTGTTTTTAATTTTATAAAATACTGAACCTAATTGAATAAGACTAAGTGCCATTAAGAAATACGAACACATATACATAAAATCGTTAACCCCACCAGCACTCCATGTTCCAGCATTCGCTTGATATAAAAATACAAAATCAGAAAAATATTGTATTATCAAAGCAAAAATTAAAAATAAAACAGGTTTTTTCATTATTCCTCCAAGTACATTCCTTGAAACAATTAAAGTTAATATAGCTATAGAAACATATATTGCCTGACCAAATGGATATCCAAAATCAAGAAAAATTCTTAATTTATCTGACCAATCAAATTCATAACCTTTTAAAAAGAAAAAATAAGACACAGCAAGTATTATAATTGGTAATACAATTGAACTAATTTTATTTTGAATTGATTTCCAAGAAATATGAAAACCAGAGACTCTAGAAAGATAAAAAACTCCAAGTATATAAGCTATAATACTACCAAAAAACCCAATATCACCAATAGATGGATAAGGTATTTCTATTTTTTGAAAGAAAATAAAATAACTATAAACCGATTGTCCAAAAGATTGTAAAAGTAAACCTAAAGAGAAAAAAATTAAAGCTTTTCCTAATAAACTTTTATATCCACCCCAACGTTTAGCCATCAAAAAACCAACAATAGCTCCAAACAATGCAAGGATCTGATAAAAAGCCGCAAAAAGTTGTTTATCTTCTGTGGTTACATTAGGAAACAAAAAATTAATATACACCCACCAACCTGATAAAATTATAAAAATAATTACAGGCACATAACTAAGATTACTATTTTTAGTAGAAACTAATGGATCTTTCATATTTACATTTTAACAATTAACATAATAATGTGCAAACAAAAAACTTACAACTTTAAAAAACACAATATTTCTTCAAAAAGTCAACTGGGCGATAAGACATTTTTGATTTTTTTAATCCCTCAACTCCTAAATCTTGTTCAAAATTTAAAAATTCTGCATTTAAATCTAAAAAGGTCCGTGAACTTTCCTTCATTATAAAATCAAATAATCCACTATATTTACTAGCTTTACAAAAATGACCAACAGCATGACGATTAGGAAAAATTTCACCAAAAAAATAAGCAATCATTTTCTCTTTTTCAAAAATTCCAATTGCATAGGTATTATCAAATTTTATACTCAAAAATTTATTTATAGCTATTAATTCATTGGGAATATTAAAAAATGGATCCTTTGTTTTTTTATGCTTTAACCACTCGTTATTTAATGAAAAAACATGATATTTATTTTTTTCATCAAAAATATCAAGTCTTTGTATACTAATATCATTAATTTTTTTAAGAAACCTAGATATTTCACTTCTTTTAGTATAATATTCAGGACCAGAATATTCAGATAATTTTTTTAAATCATAAATATAATCAAAATGATCTCTATCTTCTTTTATTTTAAATTTTTTATTATCTAATTTTTCTATTATAAACTCTGGCACTAATTTTAACTCTGACTTTAAACCTTCTTCTTTAGAAAGTTCTAATAAAGCTTGAGCTGTTTCATTTACTTTATTATCTCCCAAAAAAGAATAAAAAGGTTCACCAGTTAAATAATCTGTAAAACGCACTATTAAATTCCCATAAAGCTGTGAAATACGCATTTCTCCTTTTATATCCCAAGACCACATCGAAACGAAATTAAAATCTGAACATGGTGGATATTTGTGAGTTATCTTTTCAACATCTTCTTTATCTGACAACTCTATTGATTTAAATTTTGGAAATTCTGGAAGCATAAAAACTTATTCTAATTCTAACATATTTTTACATAAATAAAATAATACTTCCAACAATCATAATCCCAACCGCAGTTAATCTTGGAAATAAAACATATTTATTAGTATTCTCTTTCGCAATATGTGGCCAAAATTGAGTACAAATAAGAGTAAATAACAAAAGAAAAGCTGGTTGAAAACTACCAACTAAAAAGACCATAGAAACAGGTGCTAGAAGTAAAGCAAAGTTAGTTAAAAAATTACCACTAATAGTTAAAGTTTCAGTAATTACATTTACTGTAAAAATTTTCTTTCCCCCAGTTCTAAGCATCCGAAAAAATTGTTTGCGATAGTTAGGAATAAATAAAAATAGTACTAATCCAGTTCCTCCTAAACCAATATTTTGCCAAAAAGAAGAAATCCAAAAACTTTCTTCTACTGTGACATATTTAAAAAGTATTCCAGAAAGCGCAACCAAAAAACAAGCAATAAGCATGTAAATAGCAGGCTTTTTTTTGAATCTTTTTCCCTCTTCTCCAAAATCTAAAGAAATCATAAATACACCAAATAAAGTAATAACAGAACCGATAATCTGTGTGAAAGAAAGAGTCTCGCCAAAAAAGATATAGCCTAAAATAAAACCAAAAATTGGCGTAGTTAAAAACCATGGAACTACAGTTGAAACTTCTTCTGTTTCAAGAGTAAATAAATATAAAATAACCCAAACAATTGTTAACACTCCAGTGATAATCAGTAAAACTTTATCAAAAAAAGGAATTCCAGAAATACCTGAAATAAAAAATTGTATTATAAATGCAAAAAGTAAAGCTAAAAAACCAGAAAATAAGACCAACCCAGCAGAGCTACGTTCTTTATCTTTCTGAGAAAATTTAGATACTAAATATTTATCAGCAACATTTACTACTGCCCACATTATTGGCGCTGCTAGCGCAAAGAAAAACCATGTCATAATAAATTAATTATAGCAAAAAATTTTTAAATAAACACTAAAAAACTTATGTTAATTGCATAAGTTTTTTATTTTAGTAATCAAATACTCAGTGTTGGCGACAACCTACTTTCCCCATGAAAGAGTATCATCGGCTCAATAAGGCTTAACTTCTTTGTTCGGAATGTAAAAAGGTGTTTCCCCTACGATAAATCACCAACACTGAAAATTTGATCAGGTTTAATATTATTTTTATTTTTTTAATTATGATTTTCAAATTTCTTAACAGGAATCGAAACATTAGTACTTCTCAGCTTAACACATTACTGTGCTTCCACTTAAAGCCTATCAACGTGATCATCTCTCACGGTTCTTAACGATTCCTAATCTTGAAGCTGGCTTCCCTCTTAGATGCTTTCAGAGGTTATCCATTCCCGACATAGCTACTCAGCAGTGCTTTTGGCAAAACAGCTGATACACCAGAGGTCAGTCCACTTCGGTCCTCTCGTACTAGAAGCAGATCTTCTCAAGAATCAACGAGTGCAGTAGATAGGAGACCAACCTGTCTCACGCATCTACGTTTTACATCTATAAATTTTTTTAAAAATAAAAATTATAGAACCTCTATTACTAGAGGGATCGGACTGTGACATCAACTTATTTTAAAAAACAAGTTGTCTAACATTCAGTCTCTACGGGCTCAGCCTTAGGCTGATTCCCTCGAAATTGTCCAAGTAAATATAAATATAAATATAAATATAAAA
>JBDRFV010000054.1:0-8227 GCA_043818335.1 Patescibacteria group bacterium | reverse complement strand
AAAACTTTGTTTGGATGTAAATTTAATTTCAATTTTGTTTCTAAAAAATTTTTTATTTCAATCAAAATATCTTCCAAATATTTTTTATCCTTTGACAAAGCAACAAAATCATCCGCATATCTTATATAATATTTTACCTTTAATTTGTGTTTCACAAATTGGTCAAATTCATTCATGTATATATTTACCAAAAGTTGCGAAGTTAAATTACCTAAAGGAAGCCCTTTTTCAATATCAGCCATGGCTGATATTGAATTGGGGGTATGAAAACTATCTATAACAGAATCAAATAACCAAAGAACATTCTCTTCTTGGATGTGTTTCTTTAGAATTTCTTTTAAAATATCATGGTTTATATTTGCAAAAAATTTTCTAATATCACATTTTAGAACCCAACATTGTTTTGTATTATTTTTACTAACTTTTCTTATAAAACTCTCAAATCTATATATCGCCTTATGAGTTCCTTTTTCTTTTCTACAAGAATATGAGTCAAAAATAAATTTCTTATCAAAATACGGATAAAGAGCGTTGTAAATCAAATGATGCAACAATCTGTCTCGCACTGTTGCTTTGTGAATATCTCTTGGTTTTGGGTCGTTTATTTTAAAAGCTTTATAATTAGAATGTTTATATGTTTTGTTTTTTAAATCGTTATGTAGAGAAAAAATGTTATTCATGAGTTTTGACTGAAAAATAATTACATCATTTCTTTTTTTCTTGCCACATAAAAATTCCTGCCATGCTTGAAGCAGTTTTTTTGTTGTTATGATATTATTATATTTATGAATAAATTGTCTCATATTAGAAATACCCCCCCCCCCTCAGCGCCTTCAGCGCTTCTAAAAACAAAAACTGCTTACTCTTCTTGGTTTGCAATATTTAATGATTTTCCTAAAATTTATCGCTACACTTTAGGCGGAAAAATTGAAGATTATTTTTTAGCATTATTAGAAAATATTTTCATTTCAATTTATCTTCCGCCGGAAACAAAAATAGCAAGATTAACAATCGCAATTTCAAAATTAGACGGCGTTAAATTCTTTTTGCAAATTGCTTGGGAAAACAAATGTGTCCCAACAGAAAAATATTTAAACTTATCTGCTCAACTAGATGAAATTGGCAGAATGCTTGGTGGTTGGAAAAAAGGATTAGAAAAGAAAACTCCCCAGAAATAAAATCTGAGGAGAAAAAATTAGTTTCGGGATCACAATGCGATGACGATTCTCGGCATTCCAGACATTGTCGTTCTCAAGCCTGTTCACGTTAACGTTGAGACCATCAGAATTCACGTTCACGTTGGCAACGAAGAAATGTGCAACAAACCACCTACACCACTACTTTTTTAAAAACATTTAAGTTTAGAAAATAAGTTGAATATTATTCGGGACACTATAAGTCCACCAGTTTATCACACCAACTAAATTATTTTTTTATTATAAAAATTCAGCATTACTCTTTTGTAAGCATTAACCAACAAAACTCTCAATGAAGATTTTTAACAAAAGCGATCTTGAAGCCTTAACCGCAAGATAATACGCGATTATTTATTTATTATATAAAAAAATCCCTTCAATTCAAAATTAAGAATCAAAGGGATTAAGATAATTAAGAGTCAAAAGCAAAGAGGAACTAAGCGTCCAGTTGCGGGATCACAATGCGATGACGACCCTCGGCATTCCAGACAATGTCGTCCTCAAGCCTGATCACGTGAACGCTGAGACCATCAGAATTCACGTTCACGCTGGCAACGAAGAAGTTGCCATTAGCTTTGAACAGAAAAAATGTTCCATAGCCTTCGGTGCGGAGCCAGTTCTTGTGTTTTGCGATGAAGTTCAGAATCTGGGACTGAGTTAGACACAACTTGTGCAAGTCTCCCAGAGAGCTGAACATCTCAGCGAAAGTGGCATCTTTTGCCATTTCATAAATATCTGCCGAAATTTCTGCTGTTGCAGGACCGGTAGTGTTAACCTTCCAATTCTTGAAGTCGTCGTCTTTCCACGCAAACACATCTTTGGAATCGTAGATCGTCTTCTTGCCATCGCAGGCATCGAGTTTCAGGTTTTCACCGGTAGAGATAAGTTTCAGGATTGATTCTTCCTTTTCTCCGAAAAACTTTTTACGTTCTTTCGGTGAAAGGGTCACGAATCTTTCCAATTCCTCAACATCAATAACTCCGTCACGAAGTTTCGACATCAGGTCAATCGTGAGCCCAGCTACCTTGTAGCCGGTAATCTCATTGAGTTTTTTACTCATTTTTATTTGATTTAAAATTATAAAGAACACTATTGTCCTCTATCTAAAGGAGAGTATATCATAAATATACTAAAAAGTCAATGGTTGAAATAACCTTATTTCGCACGCGTGCCAGCTGGAATTTCGTCATTTGGCTCTAAAAGAGAAAACTTATTATCCTCAGTAGAAACAGCTAAAATCATTCCCTGACTTTCAAAACCTCTTATCATTCTTGGTTCAAGATTCGCAACAAACATGCATTTTTTTCCAACCAAAACAGAACAATCAGGAAAATATAAAGAAATCCCAGAAACTATTTGTCTAATATCTCTTTTTTCTTCCTCGCCCGCCAATTCAGGGGCGGGCCCTAAATCAACTTCTAGTTTTAAAAGCTTATCTGTATCTGGAATTTTTTCAGCACTTAAAATTTTTCCAACTGCTATATCTATTTTTTTAAAATCTTCTATTTTTATCCCATTAGAAATTTTTAAATCTTTTTTTATACTATCTTTATTTTCTTCTTGCATTTTATTTTTTATCTTTTTTAATAAATTAGTAAAAATTCTAACGGGACAAGTCATTTTTTGATTATAACATTACTTTCCATTATTAATTTTATCTAAATATCTTTGTAATATTAACGCGGCCGCTGATGCATCTATATGCCCAGATTTTTTTTGCTTTACTCTGCTGTGCGCTTGTTTTTGATTAACAAAAATTTTTCCATCTTTTGGCCTACGTGCTTCTACTGAAGTTAAAAATTCTTTTTGCTTCCTAACTGGCAATTTAAATTTCTCTTCGAGATCTTTTATAAAAAAATCAATCTGCGCTGACAAAATATTTAATTTTCCTGAAAAATCTACTGATTCCCCCACTACTATCTCGTTTACTTTTTCTTTATTCAAAATTTTACCTATTTCTTTTAAAGTATCTAGGTTATTAAAAACTATCTTTTTTGGGAAAGCTAATCTGCCATATTCGTCTGAAATAGCAATTCCTATCCTTTTTGTACCGTAATCTATGCCTAAAAATCTCATCCCGTTAGAGATAGGAAGCGCCTAATCTATTTTTAAGATAACGCTTGCCCATTCCTGATTTTAAATATAATTCTCTCGACCTTACTTTTTCTTCTGATAAACATGCTTCGTAATAAATAATTATAAATGGGCCTCTTCCTTTCGTATATGTAGATTTTCCAGTATTATGCTGAATAAGGCGCTTCCGTAAGTCCCTTGTACTTCCTGTGTAAAGTTTACCGTCTTTCTTGCTTTTTAAAATATAAGTGTAATAAAACATATATAATCTCTAACGGGACTCATATAAAAATACTAGCACAAAAAGCGTTTTTCTGATATTATGCAAGCATGAGTCCATTTTATCAAAACAATTTAATAATGATTTTGATTCTTCTTTGGACACTTCCATGGAAAATTTATTCTCTATGGATAGCAGTAAAAAATAAACACAAAGCATGGTTTGTTGCGCTTGTGATATTTAATACTGTTGGTATTTTGGAAATAATTTACATTTTCTTTATTGCAAAGAAAAAGTGGCCAGAGGTAAAAAGAGCTTTCATAAGAGCTATTACACCCCAAAAAACTCCAAAAGAAACAAAATAAAACAAAGAAGAATAAATAAAGTTGAAATAAAAAACAGAAGGCAAGATTAAAGAAAGATAAAATCTTCCAAGTCGTCTTCTGTTTAAGAGGAGGCTCACCGCCATAGGCGGGACCCCACTGAAAGCGGTGGGTGGCTATATATAAAAAATGTTTTATGTTTATATATTAAAAAGTGAAAAGAGTGGGAAATATTACATTGGGTATACTTCAAACCCAGAGCAAAGAATTAATTATCATAATACTGGCAAAAATATTTCTACAAAATATGGAATACCATGGGTAATGATTCACAGTGAACAGTTTAAAGATAAAAAATCAGCTTGGCTTCGCGAAAAACAGATAAAAAATTATAAATGTGGTGAAGCCTTTAAAAAATTAATAAAATAAACGTACGGAGGCGTGGCTGAGTGGTTGAAGGCAACAGTCTTGAAAACTGTCATATGGGAAACCGTATCGTGAGTTCGAATCTCACCGCCTCCGCAATAAAATGATCATAAAAAAAATCTTACTAATACTACTTTCTATAATACTAATATTATTAGCAGCTATTTGTGTTCTTGTAACATTACATAAAGCAAATAGTGCGCAAGAAGCAAAACAAATTGTAGAAGAACCCATTATTTTACCAATTATAACAAAAACCGAAGCTGTAATTATTTCTGTTGGTGATATTTTTATTCACCAAAGTAATCTAGATTCTGCTTTTGATAAAAAAACAAATACTTACAATTTTGATGATACTTTTTTACCTGTAGCTAATTATTTTCAAGAAGCTGATTTTTCTACTGCTTGGCTAGGAGGAGTTATTGATACAAAAGGACCATACACTGGTTATCCTTCATTTAAGTCACCAGTTAGTTTAGTTGAAACTTTAAAAAATATTGGACTAGACGCTGTCTTTAGAACTAATCACACATTAGATTTTGGAACAAAAGGTTTTGAAACAACAACAAAAATTTTAGAAGAAAATAACATAAATCAAATCGCTGCTCACACTACAGAAGAAAATAGTAAAAATATATTTGTTTATCAAAAAGATAATTTAAAAATTGCTTTTCTTGGTTATATTTATGGAATGAATGGTATTCCAATACCAAAAACATGGATGATTAATTTGATTGACTTAGAAAAAATTGAAGCTGACATAAAAAAAGCAAAAGAGCAATCAGATTTTATAGTAGTTGCACTTCATTTTGGTAATGAATATGAAAGATTCCCAAGTCAGTGGCAAAAAAATATAGTCCAAAAAATAGCTGACTTCGGAGCTGACATGATTATTGGATCACATCCTCATGTACTTCAGCCTACAGATATTATAACTACATTAGATAATAGAAAAGTTTTTGTCGCCTACGGTTTAGGAAATTTTTTCTGTGGTCAAAGACAGCACTATACAGACAGTGGAATAATGTTGAAATATACAATAGAAAAAATAGGCGAAGAAACAAAATTAAAAGAAATAAATTATATTCCAACTTGGGTTGCAAAATATAAAGAAAATAATAAATATCAGTTTAAAATTTTACCAAGTAAAAAATATTTAGACTTATATACACAAAATCAAGCGAGTTTTCTCTCTTTAGAAAATTACAAACATCTATTAGAGACCTATCAAGAAACTATAAAACATTTAAATAATCTAGAAATAGGTTTTATTGAAACAGAATAAATAAATAAAAAAACCGTTTTACTAAAAGTAAAACGGTTTTTGATTTCTGACAAAACAATTCTTATTACTCAGAAGCAATTTGTATTGCTTCACTGAGAGATAAGTTGCATCCGGGTTTTGCGTCAGGTATTTCCATTACTGGAATATTTTTCAGTAACATTACCCACCTACAAGCACGGAGAAAACCATCTTCTCCAACAAAAATCCCATCGTCATCCTGATAAATTACCTGCGTTCCAGGAACTTCCGTCATAGATAACTTTGCTGCCCTGGTATGTCTTGGGTGTTCGCAATCTGCGAAAGCCACACCCACAACCGGCATTTTTGTAGTCTTGATCTCGTAGCGAAGAAAAGCATCCACGCAACCAGTCAAATGATTTGCCCAACCAGCACCAACAATTGCAATATCATATGAGTTAGGTAATTCCCTCAATAGTTGTTGCAAAGAAAGTGTATTTCTGTGCTGACTCCTTACAAAAACTGTAACAGAGTTTTCCAAATTTTTTTCAAGAAGCTGAAGGCCCAAAAGGCATTGTTTCAGGTCAGTCTTCGAACCGACAATAATAGCAATTCTCATAAGTAAAAGTTTTTAAATTAAACGTCCAATTCTTCAAACTGATACAAAGCCAATGACCTTCCGGTAATCAACTTAGAAAGATCAGAGTAGCGCTTCGTCGTGTCCTTAATAATTTCTTCGGGCACTTCTAGGCTATGTACAAAATCAACATGCTCAGGATTTTCAGGATCAAGTTTGTTAATCCCAATAATTTTTTCTCCTTTTTTATCAAAAAACGGAGTTAGGATTTTTCTTCCCCAATCTCTAACTGGCTCCTTATCCAAAAAATCAGGATCCCGGCCGTCTTTCATCGCTTGTTCCCAGTCTGTTTTAAATACAAACCGCGAAGAATCTGGAGTAAGAATTTCATCAACAATAGTCATCCCAGCTACTTCGAATTTCGTGTCGATGATAAGAATTCCTTTTTCTTCAGCAAATGCATATGCAGAAGAATAAGCTTCAGTAAGCATTTTTACAACATTAACAGATTCATCCAGTAATCCTTTCTGTTCCATGTTTGTAAAAAAGAAAAACTCATCCACGTTTACATCATGCCCAACTTCTTCTTTCGTTGAAGGGGTAAAAATTGGTTTTTCCAGTTTTGACCATTTGGGAAGATTGGGTGTAAGTTCATGACCACCGGCAATTCCAGTTTCCTGATACTTCTTAAAAACTGAACCACCGATGTGATGCCGAAAAATCATTTCAAAAGGATAAAGATCCTTCGAAAAATCTTTCACAACTAAACAGCGTTCAATTTGCAATTCTGGCAACCTATCTGCCACATCAATAACAGCATTAAACCTCTGTTGATTTTTAGATTGCACAAGATGATGTCTGACGTTCAAAACTTTCGTCAACCAAAAATGTGTTAGGGCGGTTAAAACCTCCCCTTTTTGAGGAATTAAAGCATCAAGAACAAAATCAAATATGCTGATTCTGTCACTGGCCACAACCAGTAAGTTTTCATCATCGAGACGGTAGGTATCTCTTACCTTCCCTTGATGAATACGTTTTAAATCATTCTCTTGTAAATAATTTGAATGATCATCTTCTTGTAAACCAAAAGGAACTTCTGCCATTTTAAAGGGTTTTAGGTGAGTAAATATGTTTTTTATGAATTTTACAATTAAACTAAATTCTATTGCAGATTAACATTGACTACTGTCTAGTGTCAAACTTTTAAACTTTAAAAAATAAATTTCAAGTATCCCCAAAAACATTAAAATTTAGTGTTTTTGTTTTGTTTATTTGATATAATTAAATATATGGCAGAAAAAAACTTTGAAAAATTAGAGTGGTCAGAACTTGAATATCAAGAAAAAGAAAGAAGTGTTGATTGGTTCTGGGCTCTTGGTGTTATTGTGATAGCCGGATCAATAGCTTCAATTCTTTTTGGAAATTATTTTTTTGCAATATTACTAATAATTTCAGGTATTCTACTTGGATTTTTTGCAATTAAAAAGCCGGACATGGTTCCGTATGAATTAAATGAAAAAGGTTTTAAAATAAAAACAAGACTTTACCCATATGAAGATATAAAGTCTTTTTGTGTACAAATAGAAATACCTGGAAAAGAAATAAAAAAACCAACTCTTTTTATAAGATCATCAAGGGTGTTACTACCAATACTATCAATACCAATAGAAGAAAGATTTGCAGAAAAAATTAGAAATATAATGCTTTCAAAAAACATATCTGAAGAAAAAATGGCAGAACATCCATCAGATAAAATTATGGATTCTCTGGGTTTTTAAATTTTGATTTTTTACTAAAAACTGTTAATCTAACAATATGCTCTCGTCGTTCAATGGATAGGACGTAACTTTGCGGAAGTTATGATGCAGGTTCGATTCCTGCCGGGAGCACACAAAAAATGGAAAATTTATATCCAATGCGAATAAACAAATATCTAGCGTTTAAAAATATCACAACCAGAAAAGGCGCAGATGATTTAATTTCTAAAAAATTAGTTTTTATAAATAAAAAACTAGCTGTTTTAGGTGATAAAGTAAACGAAACAGATAAGATAGAAGTAAAAACTAAAAATCAAAAAGATTTAAAAAAATTAGTTTATTTTGCATACAATAAACCAATCGGCACTATCACACACTCTGCTCAAACAGATGAAGAAAAAGAAATAAAAGA
>JBDRFV010000053.1:0-3079 GCA_043818335.1 Patescibacteria group bacterium | reverse complement strand
AGTTATGAATTTAGCTACTATTAAACCAATAGATTCTGATTCTGTAATTAAATTAGCAAAAGAAACAAAATGTTTAGTAACAGTAGAAGAACATCAGATTTCTGGTGGAATGGGTTCAGCTGTCGCAGAAGTTTTATCTCAAGTTTATCCAGTACCAATAGAATTTATTGGAATAAAAGATAAGTTCGGTCAGTCGGGAACAGCAAAAGAACTCATAGAACATTATGAGCTTGGAAAAGATGCTATAAAAAATGCAGTTAAGAAAGTTTTAAAAAGAAAAGTTTAACTTTTTGTTTTATAATTTTCTAAAATTTTTTCCCATTTTCTGATTTTTTCGTCTAAGATTTTATATCTTGAAATTAATTCTTCAGAATCTTGTTCATCTCTTTTTTCTAAAAATTCTCTTTTAGAATCTAATTCTTCTATCTTAATATCAAAATATTTTACTAGATCAGTTTTTATATTTTTTTGATCTGTCTTTAGTTTTTCTAATTTATTCTCTGCAATTTCTGGACTTATTTTTTTATTTTCTAGATTAAATTTTTCTTCCATAATTTTTTAATTTAATTTATTTTTTTAACTTTATAATTTTCCGGTGCGTTTTTTAAATATTCTTCTAATTTTTCTTTAGAAAGCAAACCTTGTTGTGCGCCGATTTTTTGGACTACTGACATTGAGTTTATTGGACTTCTTTTGAAAGCTTCAAGAGGAGAAAGTCCTAAAGCGAGTTCTGATGTAAAGGTTGAAGAAAAAGCATCTCCTGCGCCAGTTCGTTCAAGTTGTGGAGCTGGATCAGCATAGGCAGGAATGTGCCATAATTCTTTTTTATAATATAAATAAGCACCGTTTTTGCCGTCTGTGATTGAAACTATTTTTGGTCCTAAAGTTTGAATCCCTTTTGATAAAATTAATGGGTCTTTATTTTTTATTCCTAATATTTTTCCAGCTTCTTCTAAATTACTAAAAAATATTTCAGTATTTTGGTAAATTTCTTTTAATTTTTCTGCGCCGAGTTTTATTTGAAAAGTGCCAGGTTGAAAAGCAAGTTTAGTATTAGGGTTCTTTTTTAAAAATTCTATTATTTTTAAGTAACAGTCTTTTGAATTTTCAGGAATAGAACTCAAATATATCCAAGAAATTTTTGGAAGTTTTGGAAATTCATATTTAAATTCTGAGCGGTTAACTAAAATAGTTCTGTCTAGATCATACCAAAGAATAAAATGATAATTAGTTTTTTTGTCTTTTTCTTTGTGAATAAATTTTGTTATTACTTTTTCTTTTTTAAGAGAATTTATACAGTCTTTTCCATTTTTGTCATTTCCAATACCAACTATTAGTGCAGAACGTAAACCTAGTCGAGAAGCGGAGACAGAAGCATTCGAGCTGTTTCCTGCAGCTGGAACTGTTGTTAGGGATTCAAATGGGACTTTACTTCCAAAACCAAAACAAAGCTCACAATCTTCTTTTTTTAAATTACAATGAATATGTGCGTCTTTTAATTTTATAAAAGCATCTATTGCGATGTCTCCAATTGCTAAGAAATCTATCTTTTTCATGCTATGATTATACCACATTATAAATAAAAAATTAAAATAAAATTTATGCACATTAATATTGGAAGAATACTGGTTTCTGTTCTTATTGTTTTAGGTTGTATTTTCAGTTTTAGAATAGTTAGTGCAGATGTAATTATAAATGAGATACAAATAAGTCCAATAGAAAATAGATTTATAGAACTTTATAATTCAGGTAGCTCGAGTATTGATTTAACAGATTGGTATATTCAAAGAAAAACGGGAACTGGCACGACTTTTGGTTCTTTAGTTTCTAAAACTAATTTTGAAAATAAAACAATAGAAGCTGGGAGTTATTTTTTAATTTCTAGAAGTGCAATGAGTAATTCAGATATTGTTTTAGGAAGTTTGACTCTTACAGAATCAAATACGATTCAAATTAAAAATTCAAGTGGAGAAGTAGTAAATAAAGTTGGTTTTGGAGATGCAAATGATTGTGATGGTTCCTGCGCTCCTAACCCAACTGAAAACAACAGTATTCAAAAAATTTCTACTGATTGGGTTATTGCTTCACCGACACCAGGAGTACAGAATTCGGATTCTGGAGGCAATGTTGATGAGAATCCAGACGAAGAAGAAAGTGACTCTAATTCTTCTTCTGATTCAGTAGAAGATGAAGTAGTAATTATTTCAGTTTTTAAGGCAAATATTTTGGCACCGACTTTGGCTTTTGCTGAACAGCCAGTTGAATTTGATCTTGATGTAAAATATGGCAGTCAGATCCATCAAGTTGGTAGATATTTTTGGAATTTTGGTGATGGAGTTTCGATGGAAAAAATAGATGGTTTTGAAAAATTTACTCATACTTATTTTTATCCAGGAGAATATAATGTTTCTTTAGAATATTTTAAAATGACTAGTTTACCAACAATACCTGATGCTGTGGATAAAATGATAATTAAAGTTGTTCCACTTACTGTTTCTATTTCTAATGTAGGAGATTCAAAAGATTTTTTTATAGAACTTTTAAATAGTGCAAGTAATAAAATTGATATTTCAAAATGGATAATTTCTTCTGCTAATAATAAATTTTTTACTATACCAAGAAACACTGTTATTGCCGCAAAAAAATCTTTAATTATTTCTGGCAGAGTTTCTGGTTTTACTATATCTGATCAAGTAGGTTTAAAATTAAGTATGCCAAACGGTGAAGTTGTTTTTGATTATGATTCTAAATCTATTCCAGTAAAGAAATTTATTGAAAATTCTGTTGGTGAAAACATAAATATAAGTTCAAATTCATATCAAAATCAACTAGAATCTAAGTCTAATCTAAATTTAATTTCAGAAGATCTAGATAAAACTAATTTAGTAGCAGCACCAATTTTAAGTAAAACTGAAGGGTTTAAATTTAATTCTCCAATTGTAATTGGATTATTTAGTTTATTAGTTGGCGGTGGCGTCGCTACTTATTTCATCAGACGAAAGAGATCCATTGTCAGTGCCAGTGATGATTTTGAGATTATTGATGAGTAGTGATTCTGATATTTCATTCTTTGTAGAAA
>JBDRFV010000052.1:0-6610 GCA_043818335.1 Patescibacteria group bacterium | reverse complement strand
TATTATAGATATTGGAATAAATCAGGGAATTTATGTTGGCCAGAGAGTTTTTGCTTATGGAAACATTCCAATTGGTAAAATAGCAGAAGTAGAAGCCAATTCATCAAAAGTTGTTCTATATTCTAGTCCTGGCGAAAAAACTGAAGCAATTATTTCCCTCGGCCATAGCCTTACGGGCGAGGCTGGTTCGGCTATGAGTTCTTTTGTGGAATTAGTTGGTCGCGGAGGAGGAAATTTTGAAATAACTTTACCAAGAGATTATATTTTACCAGAAGGTACAGAAATTGTTTTGCCGGGGGCTTATCCGTATTTGTTGGGAACAGTGAAAACTATAATTTCAGATCCACGCGATCCTTTTCAGAAAGCATTGATAGTAAGTCCAGTAAATGTGCAGGAATTAAAATTCGTGCAGGTGGAGAGATAAAAATATGGATAAGAAAATTAATACAAAAAAAATAATCGAATTTAAAAAAACTAGATTAAAATTTCCAATTACAGAAGAACTTGCTACTCGGTTTAGTCCTAGATTTTTTAAAGAAGACAAGATTGATAGTAGAATATTGGATTCTATATTTGAAGCTGCACGATGGGCTCCGTCTGCTTACAATTATCAACCGTGGTATTTTTATTGGACACAGAAAAATAGTGCTTTTTATAAAAAGATTTTTTCTTGTTTATCTGAACGCAATGAGTGGGCAAAAACAGCTCCGGTTTTTGTTGTGGCCTGTTATTTAAAAAAACGTGAAGGTCATATAAATAAATTTGCTCAATATGATTTAGGTTCTTCAACTATGTCGATAATCACTCAAGCTCAGTCTTTAGGAATATATGCTCGGCAGATGGGATTATTTAATAAGGAAAAGCTTCAGAGTTTTTTAAAAATTTCTAGAGATTATGTTCCTTTTGTGGTTATTGCAATTGGTAAAATTGGTGATTATAAAAAAATTGATAAAAATTTATTAGAGCGTGAATTACAAAAAAGGACAAGAAAAGTAAGTATTTCAAAAAAAATATAAATACTAATTTTAGTAATGCAATTTAAAATATCTAAAAAACTAAATAACAGCCTCGGGCGCGCGGGGACGCTAGAAACTCCACATGGAATTATTGAAACTCCGGCTTTTGTTGCTGTCGGCACGAAAGCTACTATCAAATCTCTAAATCCAGAACAGGTGAGAGACGCTGGAACGCAGGTTGTTCTTGGAAATACTTATCATTTGTATTTACAGCCGGGAGATGAAATTGTGCGAGATGCTGGAGGAATTGGAAAATTTATGAATTGGTCTGGACCGACAATGACTGATTCTGGTGGATTTCAGGTTTTTTCTTTAGGTGTTGCTTACGGAAAAGATATTTCTAAAATAACTAAAATTACGGATCCGTCTTTAATGATTCCAGAAAGATTTGATGATTCTGATGCGCCAAGATTGGCAAAAATTGGAAATGATGGTGTTTCTTTCAAATCGCATCTTGATGGTTCTATACATTATATTACGCCAGAGAAGTCTATTCAGATTCAGCATAATTTGGGCGCAGATATTATTTTTGCTTTTGATGAATGTACTTCGCCAGTAGAGGATTTAAAATATCAGACAGAAGCTTTAGATAGAACTCATAGTTGGGCAGAAAGAAGTTTGAAAGAACATATTAAATTAATAACCACCCCCAACCCCCTCCTTGAAAAGGAGGGGAGCAAAAAAAATTCTCCTCCTTTAAAAGGAGGAGTGCCCGAAGGGCGAGGTGGTGATTTTCCTGCTTTGTTTGGAATTGTGCAAGGTGGAAGGGAAGAAAGTTTGAGAAAAAAATCTGCCGAAGTTATTTCTAAAATGAAAGTTCCCTTTCCTTCGGGGAGGGTGGAGGGAGGGGCTGGTTTTGACGGATTTGGAATTGGTGGAAGTTTTGCAAAAGAAGATATGTCTAGCGCTGTGAAGTGGGTGAATGAAATTTTGCCAGAAGAAAAGCCGAGACATCTTTTGGGGATCGGAGAGCCGGAAGATTTATTTATGGGAATTGAAAACGGCGTAGATTTATTTGATTGCGTTTTGCCAACTAGACTTGGAAGAAATGGAACTATCTATACTAAGTATGGCAAGATAGCTATTACGAATACTAAATATAGAAATGATTTTGAAAAAATAGAAGAAGACTGTGAATGCTATGCGTGTAAAAATTATACTAGAAGTTATATCGCGCATCTTTTTCACGGAAAAGAAATGCTGGGTGGAACTTTGGCTTCTATTCATAATTTATATTTTATAATGAACTTAGTAAAAAAAATCAGACAGTCTATTTTGGATGATAATTTTTTTGAATATAAAGAAAGTTTTTTAAAGACTTATTTAAAAGAAGAAAGAAATTAGAAAACTATTGTATTTTTATGTGTAGTTGTTATAATTGGCAACGAGTGAAGAATAATAAGTTTACTTAATTATTCTGAGCGAGAGAACCAATTATATTGTATTTAGTTATATAATTATTTTACTTAAATGAAAAAGAAAAAAACAAAAAAACAGGGAAAAAATTGGAGAAAGTTTTGGAAATTAGGGGTTGAAGAATTTAACACTCAGGTTTTTAATATTACTAAAGATGGAAACTTAACTGTTTCAGAAGGAAATCATGTTTATAATTTAAGCTCACTGATATCAAAATATGGTTCGCCTCTTCAGATAATTTTTCCATCTATTATAGAAGATAGAGTTAAAGATTTGATAGGTTATTTTCAAGCTTATATAAAGATTTATGGATATAAAGGTAAGTTTTTTTATCATTATCCAATGAAGGCCAATCAGATTAGAGATTTTGTTTTACCGATTATTTCTGAAGGAGCAAATTTAGAAACTTCTTCTGCAAATGAACTTTGGATAGTTAAAAAGCTTTGGGAGAGAGAAAAAGTCAGTAATAAAATAAGGGTTTTTTGTAATGGGACTAAAACTACAGAGTATCTTGATTTAATAGAACAGTTATACAGTAAGGGAATGAACATAATACCAATAATAGAAGGTTCTGAAGAAATAGAAAGAATTTCTAAATATAAAGGTGATATTGGTGTACGTGTAGATTTATCTTTTAGAGCAGATACACATTGGGATAAGAAATTTGATCGTTTTGGTTTATCTGAAAAAGAGGTTTTTGAATTACATAAAATGAAAAACTTAAAAGTGATGCATTATCATATGGGTTCACAGATAAAAACTCAGAAAAGTATTTTAGCTGGCGTTAAGTATGCTTTTGGTATTTATGCTGAACTTCAAAAAAAACAATTATCTTTAGATACTTTAAATATTGGTGGAGGTTTTAGTATTCCCTATGAAAAGAAAAAATTCTATACAGCGAAAATTGTTTCAAGTAAAATAATAAAATTATTAAAAAATCTTTCTGATAAAACTGGAATTAAACCTCCTAACTTAGCAGTTGAGTGGGGGCAATATGTTGTCGCTCCTTCTCAGGTGACAATGTATAAAGTTATTTCTGAAAAAACTATAATGAAAGGAAATGCAAAAGCTTGGTATATTGTAGACGGAAGTTTTATAAATGATTTAAAAGATACTTGGGCTGCACATCAAAAGTGGCATATTGTTCCGGTGAATAATATGTTTGGTTCTTCAAAAGGAGTTTGGCTTGCTGGAAGTACTTGTGATTCAGATGATAAATATACTGCTGGAGGTAATTATGTTTTACTTCCAAAACTTTCTGATAATAAAGAACAATATATTGCTGTTCTAGATACTGGAGCATATCAAGATCCGTTGTCTTCTCATCATTGTTTAACTTCATTACCAATGAAAGTTGTAGCTAAAGATGGAACAATTAAAATTGTAAGAAAACATGAAACTCCAGATACTATTGGTAAACTTTTTGGCTGGAATGGTGATGATAAATAGTTTTTACTATGAAAAATAAAAAAATAATTATTTTAGGAATAATTTTAATTATTTTTATATTTTTTATTGTTCTAGTTTGTAAAAATAATAGTTTAAATACTAAAGTAAATAATTTAGAAATAAATTATGTAAAAATTGCTAGTCAGATTATTAAAGTTGATGTAGTTTCTACTCCTGAATTATTAGAAAAAGGGTTGTCTGGTAGGGAAAATTTAGAAGAAAATGAAGGAATGCTGTTTGTTTTTCCAAATAATGGTCTGTATTCTTTTTGGATGAAAGACATGAACTTTGCTATTGATATAATTTGGTTAGATGAGTCAAAAAAAATAATTTTTATCAAAAAAAATGTGTTTCCAGATACTTATCCAGAGACTTTTTTACCAGAAAAAAAATCTAAGTACGTTTTGGAGGTAATTGCTGGTTTTGCCGAAAAGAATAATTTAGAAGAAGGAAATTTTGTTGAATTTTTACCATAAAAGTACTTAGTTTTTAAGGACCTAAGAAATTCTCTATTTACATTTTTTTTATGTTGTTTTGTTTATTGAAATTTTTACTTTTTCCACTTACTTTTTGCTAAATAAAAGTGTAAGATAGTTTCTATGAGCAAAAATAATATCTCAGCTAAAAAAGAATTGTCTAAAATTAAGAATATTAGAAATAGAGAGGGTAGTATTATTCTTTTTGATCTAGAAAAGATAGTAGGGGCAGTTTTTAAGGCTTTTGCAACTACTTCTGAAGGTACAGAAAATGACGCAAAAAGTGTTGCTAAGAAAGTTTATTCTAAATTATTAGATATAAAAAATAAAAATACTGAAAAAGATTTTGTTGTTAGTGTTGAAACAGTTCAGGATATTGTAGAAGCTGAACTTATGGATTTGGGTTTTCATAAGACTGCTAAATCTTATATTTTATATAGATCTAAAAGAGCAGAATTAAGAAAAGAAGTTGGAATAATTCCTTCTGAAAATAAAAAAGTATTTGATGACTCGAGCTCTTATTTTGTTAGTTCATATGAAGAATTTATTTTTTATAGAACTTATTCTAAATGGCAAGATAATTTAGGAAGAAGAGAGACTTGGGTTGAGACTACTGATAGATTTATGGCATATATGAAAGAAAATCTTGGAAAAAAAGTTTCAGAAAAAGATTTAGCAGAAGTTCGTGAATCAATTTTAAAACAAGAAATTTGTCCTTCGATGAGATTACTTTGGTCGGCAGGTGAGGCATGTAAAAAAACAAATGTTTGGGCATATAATTGTTCTTATGTTGCACCAACTGCTTGGCAAGATCTTGGAGAAATAATGTACATATTAATGTGTGGAGCTGGTTTAGGTTTTTCTGTTGAATCAGAGACTGTACAAAAGTTTCCACAAATAAGAAGACAGACAGGAAAAAAACTTGCAACTCATTTTGTTGAAGATGATAAAGAAGGATGGGCAGATGCTTTTGTTCTTGCTTGTAAAACTTGGACAGATGGGTATGATATTGATTTTGATTATTCTAAAGTTCGTCCAGCAGGTTCACGTTTGAAAGTTGCAGGTGGACGTGCTTCTGGACCACAACCATTAATTGATTTAATTAATTTTACAAAAGTAAAAATTTTAGCAAGACAAGGAAAACGATTAACCAATATTGATCTTCATGACATAATTTGCCAGATAGGATTAATAGTTGTTGCTGGTGGAGTTCGAAGAAGCGCATTGATTTCTCTTTCTGATATTGACGATGAATCTATGCGTAAAAGTAAACAAGGACAGTTTTGGATAGAAAATGGTCAAAGATCAATGGCAAATAATTCTGTAGTTTATGGTCAAAAGCCTTCTGCTTCAGAATTTTTAAATGAATGGGTAGAATTAATAAAGTCAGGCACAGGTGAAAGAGGAATATTTAATAGAGGTGGTTTAATAACCCAACTTCCTAAGCGTAGAATTGATAATTGGAAAAATGCTGAAATTATTGATGATCAAAATATTATAGTTGGGATGCCAGGTTCAAATCCTTGTGGAGAAATAACTTTACGTTCTAAGCAGTTTTGTAATTTAACTTCAATAGTAGTTCGTCCTAATGATAATACAGAAGATTTAAAGAGAAAAATTAGACTTGCAACGATTTTAGGTACCTATCAAGCTACTTTAACTGATTTTGGATATCTTTCAAAAGATTGGAAAGATAATTGTGAAGACGAAGCATTGCTTGGAGTTTCTATAACTGGTTATTATGATAACAAAGTTATTAGAACTGAAGAGGCTTTAAATATTCTTCGGGAAGAAGCAATAAAAGTTAATAAAGACTATGCGAAAAAATTTGGTATAAAACAATCTACATGTATAACTACAATTAAACCTCACGGAAATTCTGGACAACTTTTGTATGTTGGATCTGGTATGCATCCATGGTATGCAAAACATTATATAAGAAGAGTTAGAATTGCAACAAACGATCCATTGTTTAAATTAATAAAAGATCAAGGAGTTCCATTTAAAGCAGAAGTTGGATATTCTACCGCTGACTCTACTGTTGCAGTTTTGGAATTTCCAATAAAAGCTCCCAAGAGCGCAATAACTAGAAATGAAGTTTCAGCAATTGACTTACTTAATGAATGGAAAAAATTAAAAGTAAATTATATAGAACATAATCCTTCTGTGACAATTTATGTTAGCCCAGATGAATGGATTAAAGTAGCAAATTTTGTTTATGAGAACTGGGATATTGTTGGAGGGCTTTCTTTC
>JBDRFV010000051.1:0-17127 GCA_043818335.1 Patescibacteria group bacterium | reverse complement strand
TCAAAAACATGTGAAATTATTTCGCCACCTTTCTGTATAGAATTTTCATAGTCATGTTTTCCACCTCTTAATACTCCAACTTTTTTCATAAATAAATTATAGCACAGCCCACCCAAACCCTCCCAAAGGGAGGGCTTCTATCTCCCTTCCCTTTGGGAAGGGCTGGGGATGGGCTAAACAAAAACACCCCGCTTTCGCGAGGTGTTTTTTGATATTATTCTTTACTATTCCTTCCTTCATCTATTAGTCTATTCTGTAAATTTTTTGCAGCTTCTAAACAATTATCAATCTTAATTTTAATGTTATTAGTAGCTACAAAACTTATCTCGATCTCTCCTTTTTCTTTAAGTTGTTCTAAATGATCAACCATTTTTTGGATAACATCGTACATCTTAAGAGCCGAGAACTCTTTACGTCTTTGTTCAACTTTATTAATATCAATATTTTCACCACTTTGTGTTATTTCTTTAAAAATTTCTCCACTCGTATCAGCTCCAAAAAGTTCATTACTCAATATCACTTTTTCTAATGTTAATTTGCGAGTTGCCTCCACCTTCCTTTCATCATGTTTATTCTGACCGTTTTTTACCATCCCCGCTTCCATTGTTTTATTATTAAGTTCAATAGCTTTCTTTAAAGAAATCAGCAACTTTCCAGCAGTTCCATCTCTAAACTCCTCCAAATTCTTTAAAAATTCAGTTTCCTCTTTTTTGAATCTATCATAATCACTTTCATTACTTTTTTGCTCAAAACTCATAATTTAAAAAATTAATTTGGTAATTTAGACTTTCGAAATCTATATTTCTAGTATAACCCTCTAATAGCTCTTGTCAACCTTGTTTCAGACACGCAAAAACCGCCAGTTTCCTGGCGGTTTTTGTTTCCGCCAAAGGCGGACAAGTTTGCTGTTCTATGTTTTGTTTCGTTCCTTGCCCTACATAGCTTTACGCGACGTAAGGTTAACATTAACTCGGATTCTTTCTTCCGTGTCAGATCATTTTTAGGAAATGTGATCATTTTCCATTGTGTTGTCAATTGAGCAACACAATACCGACTCAATAATCCCGTAGTGAATTTTCATGATGCGCAAAGCGCGCCCAAAGGGCTTCATGAAAATCTACTACCGGAGAGTTTCAAATTGAATTAATCCACGACCAGCTTCCGCTAGCCGTGCCTTGTTACGACTTAGTCCCTGTCACCGAGCTTACCTTAGGACCCACTTATATGGATACTTCGGGTATTCCCGGCTCCCTTGACTTGACGGGCGGTGAGTACAAGACTTGAGAACGTATTCACCGCGGTTTAGCTGACCCGCGATTACTAGCAATTCCGGCTTCATGGAGTCGAGTTGCAGACTCCAATCCGAACTGGGGCCACTTTTAAACGATTAGCTCAGAGTCGCCTCGTCGCTGCGCGTTGTAGTAGCCATTGTATTATGTGTGTAGCCCAGGGTATCAAGGGTCATGCTGACCTGGCGTCATCCTCTCCTTCCTCCCAGACCGAAATGCACGAAATGATTTCTCATGCGCTTTGGTCTGGGCAGTCTCGTGTGACACTTGTAACACACAACGAGGGTTGCGTTCGTTAGCCCACTTAAGGGTACAATTCAAACCACGAACTGACGACGGCCATGCAACACCTGTCCACTTGTCTTGCGAGGGCTCTAGTTTCTTAAAGCTTTCAAGTAGATTTCTAACCCTGGTAAGGTTCTTCGTTTACCATCGAATTAAACCACATAATCCACTGCTTGTGCAAGTCCCCGTCTATTCCTTTGAGTTTTAGCCTTGCGGCCGTACTTCCCAGGCGGATCTCTTAACGCGTTAGCTAAGGCTCTCAGAGGGTCGATACTCCGAAAACCGAGAGATCATCGTTTAGGGCGTGGACTACTGGGGTATCTAATCCCATTCGCTACCCACGCTTTCGTGCTTCAGTGTCAAATATGCACCAGTATACTGCCTTCGCATTTGGTGTTCCCTATGATATCAACGGATTTCACCCCTACACCATAAGTTCCGTATACCTCTCACACTTTCAAGTTCTGCCGTTTCTTTCACGTCTCCCAAGTTAAGCTCGGGGATTTCATAAAAGACTAACAGAACAACCTACGCACCCTTTACGCCCAATAATTCCGGATAACGCTCGAGGCTCTCGTATTACCGCTCCTGCTGGCACGAGATTAGGAGCCTCTTATTCTTAGACTGATCAATAAACTTTCTAGTCTACAAAAGATCTTTACGTCCCAGAGGGACTTCATCAATCACGCAGTGTCGCTCCATCAGACTTTCGTCCATTGTGGAAGATTCTCGACTGCAGCCACCCGTAGGTGTATGGTCCGTGTCTCAGTACCATCGGTGGGGGTCAGCCTCTCAGCTCCCCTAGGCGTCATAGCCTTGGTAGTCTTTTACACTACCAACAAGCTGATACCGCATAGGCCTTTCCCAAAGCGAAAAATCTTTACCCCTACTTCGCTCTTTATTCCATAAAGAGCTTCGCAGGGCACGGTCTTGCGACTGCGCCCTTTGTAGCTTTGTATGAAATACAAAGCGAAGAAGGGGACCATCGTGTATTAGTCCGTCTTTCGACGGATTATTCACGACTTTGGGGGAAGTTCCTATGTATTACTACCTCGTTCGCCACTAATCAGCAACCTCAATCCGGAAATCAATTCTTCTTGTATTGCTACTTGAAGTCTATCAAACATTCATGAGACTGATTCGTTCGACTTGCATGCCTTATCCACACTGCCAGCGTTCATCCTGAGCTAGGATCAAACTCTAACTAAAAAGTTGTTAGAACGAAACAAAACAAAAAACAGCAATAAATTATTTTGTATTTTTGTTTTAAAGTTTTTACTACAACCCTAGCTCTTTGAAATTATTTTTTAAAAAATATATGAGACTTGCTCCCAACTTGAAATGTTGGGGTTCTCAAATTAAATTCATTCATTTGTCAAAATACAGTTTACCCCGCTAAGCGGTGGTGAAACAAAAACGCCTTATCTAAACAGTAGATCAGACGCTACAAAAAAGTATATACAAAAGAAAAATCAAAGTCAAGTAAGTCATTTATATAACCAGATTGCGTTTTGATATAATTTATGCAATAATAGATTTTATGCAATTAGTAATGAAAATACTGCCTTATGTGCAGATTATCCTTTCAATAGTATTAATAATAGCAATTCTACTTCAGCAATCAGGTGCCGGTCTTGGAGGCGCTTTCGGTGGTAGCGATGGTGGATCATTTCATCATACACGCAGAGGATTAGAAAAATTTCTTTTTTACTTATCAATCATTTGTGGAATTCTTTTTGCTTTATCGGCTTTTCTAGTTATAATAATAAAAGCTAGAGGCTAAAGTTTAATTTCTAAACTTTTTTTCTTTTATGGAAAAATTTAAAAATTTTGTACGCAATTTAAATTTACCAAAAAAATCTGAAATAAAATCAGCTATTTTTTCATTTTCAAAAAAAGAATGGTATATATTTGGAAGTCTTTTAATTATCTTAACAATAACTACTTTAGTAATACTTCAAAATATAAATAAATCTTTCATGACAGATATTCCAATGTCTGGAGGTGTTATATCAGAAGGAATAATCGGAACACCACGTTTCGTAAATCCAATACTTGATTTATCTGATGCAGATAGAGATTTAGTTTCTTTAATTTATTCCGGCCTAATGAGAAAAAATGTAAACGGAACTTTAATCCCAGACCTAGCAGAAAATTATGAAATATCAAAAGATGGATTAAATTACACTTTTATATTAAAAGACAAAATCTTTTTTCATGATGGAAAACCAGTAACTATAGATGATATTATTTTCACTATAGATACAATAAAAGATCCAATTATAAAAAGTCCCAGAAAAGGAAGTTGGGACGGAGTTAGTGTAGAAAAAATTGATGAAAAAACTATTAAATTTAATCTTAAACAGCCTTATGCAACATTTTTAGAAAATACTACTTTAGGTATAATGCCAAAGCACATTTGGGAAAATTCACCAATTGAACTAAATGAAGCTAATATTAATCCAATCGGCTCAGGACCATATAAAGTTGAAAATGTAAGTAAAGAATCTTCAGGAATAATAGATCGCTATAATTTAACTTTTTTTAGTAAATTTATACTAAATAAACCATATGTAAAAAATATAAATCTATATTTTTACCCAAATGAAAATGATTTAATATCAGCTTTAGAAAAAGGAGAAATTAATCAAACAAATTCTATAACACCAGCCAATGCAAAAATTTTAGCAGAGAAAAAATACAACGTAATGTCTTCACCCCTTCCTCGTATCTTTGGACTTTTCTTTAATCAAAATCAAGCACAAATATTTACAGATAAAAATATAATAAAAGCAATTAATCAAGTAATAGATAAAGACCAAATTGTAAAAGAAGTTTTAAATGGATATGGAATAGTAATCGACACACCAATACCACCAAACATAACGAACTATCAGACATTAAGTATAAGCAATGAAAATAAAATGACCCAAGAAGAAAGAATAGAAAAAGCTCAAAGTATTTTAGAAAAAGCTGGATGGAAAAAAGGAGAAGATGGTTTCCTATTAAAAACTACTACAGATAGTAAAAAGAAAAAAACAACACAGTATTTAGAATTTACAATATCAACTGGAAATGCTCCAGAATTAGCAAAATCTGCTGAACTAATTCAAAAAAACCTAGAAATACTTGGAATGCGAGTAGATGTAAAAACTTTCGAAGTTGGTAATTTAAATCAATCGGTAATTCGTCCAAGAAATTATGATGTATTATTATTTGGACAAATAATTAATCATGAATCTGATTTATTTGCTTTTTGGCACTCTTCACAAAGAAAAGACCCAGGGTTAAATGTCGCAATGTACACAAATGTAAAAGTAGATAAAATCCTAGAAGATACTTTTATTATAAATGACGAAAAAACTCTTATAAAAAAATACGCGCAGTTTGAAGATGAAATAAAAAAAGATATGCCAGCAGTATTTCTATACAGTCCTAATTTTATATATATAGTCTCAAAAAACTTAAAAGATCTTTCAATAGATCATATTGCATCCCCATCGGATAGATTTTTAAATTCTTATCTATGGTATATTAATACAGATAAAGTTTGGAAAATATTTTCTAAATAAAAATAACTAATTTAAATTAATAATTAAATTAAACTAATTAGAACTAATTAAAAACAAATAAAAATAAATAATAAAAAGCATGAAAAAGAAAAATAGACTATCTTTTAGTTCGGTAAGTATAGAAGCAAAGCCAGAACAAAAAGAAAATAAAATACAAAATAGCAATAATAATAATAGTAGTAGTAGTAGTAGTAGTAGTAATAATAATAAAAAAAGAAAAACAAAAAGTTCTACCTATCAGTATTCTAAATTTGGCAAAGGGTCAAAAGCTGGAGGTAGATCTTTTCCAAAAAAGTTTGATAACAAAAATCAAAATGAAATAAAAATTCCACCACTAGAATCAGGAAAAATTAGAATAATTCCATTAGGTGGAGTAGAAGAAATTGGTAAAAATATGACAGCTATAGAAATCGGTGATGATATTATCATAGTTGATGCTGGAATGCATTTCTCAAACGAAGACACTCCGGGAGTTGATTATGTTATTCCAAATACAACTTATTTAGAAGAAAGAAAAGATAAAATAAGAGCACTTTTTGTTACACATGGGCACTTAGATCATATTGGAGGAGTACCAATAGTTCTTTCACGAATTGGAAATCCACCAGTATATTCTAGAAATATATCTATACTTTTAATAAAAAAGCGTCAAGCAGAATTTCCACATCTACCACCAATGAAAGCAATTACTGTAGAAAAAAACGAAACAATTACCTGTGGAAAAATTAAAATAAGAATCTTTGGAGTAACTCACACAATTCCAGATTCAATGGGAATAATAATAGAAACAGACAAAGGCTGGATCGTTACTCCGGGAGATTACAAATTAGATCAAATAGACGGAATAGTATCAGACGAAGAAGAAAAAGAATATTCAATTTTTGATAAAGCAAAAGTGCTTCTATTAATGACTGATTCTACAAATATTGAAAACGAGGGGTTTTCTTTACCTGAAATAAAAGTTCACCAGGGACTTGAAAATCTGATAAAAAAAATAAACGGCAGAATAATTATTGCAGCATTCTCTTCATCTATTACTCGCCTAGCCTTTGTAGTTAAAGTTGTAGAAAATTTAGGAAAAAAAGTTGCCATAGACGGAAGATCTATGAAAACAAATATAGATGTAGCAATAGAAGCTAACTTTTTTAAACCCAAAAAAGATACGATAATTCCAATAGAAGAAGTAAATAATTATCCTCCAAACAAAATGGTAATTCTTATGACAGGAGCACAAGGTGAAGAATTTGCTTCTCTTAGTCGTGCTGCAAATAAAACTCATAAAAAATTTGAAATAAAAAAAGGAGATACTATTATTCTTTCTTCTTCTATTGTTCCTGGTAATGAAATAAAAGTTCAGCGTGTTAAAGATAATTTATCACGTCAGGGTGTAAAAATAATTAGTTATAGAACACCAGGAGAAGATTTCGTTCATGCAACAGGACATGGTAATAAAGAAGACATAAAATGGCTTCACAAAAAAACACATCCGAAATTTTTTGTACCAATTCACGGCAATCATTACATGCTGGAACTTCATAAAGAATTAGCAATGGATCTTGGTATGTCAGAAGAAAATATAATAGTCCCAGACAATGGCTCTGTAATTGAAATCTCAGCAGATGGACAAAAAATAATGATGCGTAAAGAAAAAGCACCATCATCAGCGATGATGGTAGATGGAACATCAGTAAGTGATGACCAAAATGTAGTAATAAGAGACAGAGTTATGCTAGCTCAAGATGGAATGTTTGTGATAATAGCATTAATCGATCAAAAAACCGGAAAATTAAAAAAATCTCCAGATTTAATTTCAAGAGGTTTTGTTTATTTAAAAGAAAATCAAGAATTACTAAGACAGGTTAGAATAATAATTAAAAAAACAGTAGAAGATGCAACTGCAAAAATAAATACTCCCGATTTTGATCATATCAAAAATAATCTAGGTGAAACAGTTTCAAAATATTTATATCAAAAAACTGCAAAAAGGCCTCTAATTATTCCTGTTATACTAACAGTATAAAATACTAACTAATTTATACTAATTAGCATAAAAACAAAAAGTTTAATAAAATAATATAGATGAAAAAAAACCGGATAATAATATACTCAATAGGATTTTTATTTTCTATTCCAATTGCGCTTACTTCTTATATAAACTCTAGTTTTTTGAGAGAATATATTAATAATTACTATATCAGTATTATTTATGTAATAGCATCTATTATAACAATTTGGGCCCTTTCAAGAGCTCCAGAACTTTTATCTAAAATAGGAAACCGAAAATCATCATTGTGGTTTTCTTTTGCTACTTTTTTATCTTTAATTCTTCTGGCAGTTGGAGGCTCAAAAATTATTGTAATTCCAGCTTTTATAGCTTATTTTATATTTAGTAATATATTTATCGCTTCTTTAGATATTTTCATAGAAGAATTTTCAGGTAAAAAATCAATCGGAAAATTTCGTGGATTATATTTAATGATAATAAATTCCGCATGGGTAATAGCTCAAACAATTTCTGGTTCTATTATAAATAAAAGTTCTTTTAAAGGTATTTATTTATTTGCAGCTATTTTTATGTTATTAGTTTCTATTATGCTAATAATATTTCTACGTAAATTTAAAGATCCAATATATAAAAAAATGTCTATGCTAAAAGCATTAAAAACTTTTTGGAAAAGAAAAGCCCTAAGAAAAATATATCTAATAAACTTAATTCTAAAATTTTTCTATGCCTGGATGATTATTTATACTCCAATATATTTATATCAATATTTAAATTTTGGCTGGAATCAAATTGGGTTAATTTTTACTATCATGCTTCTTCCTTTTGTAATATTAGAATTTCCTCTGGGGAAAATATCAGACAAAATTGGTGAAAAAAAATTATTAATAACTGGATTTATTATAATTACATTTTTTACTTTAATAATTCCTTTTATAACAGAACCAAAAGTTTGGATTTGGGGACTTATTCTTTTTGGCACGAGAGTCGGTGCTGCAATAATAGAAGTAATGAGTGAAACTTATTTCTTCAAAAAAGTTGAAGCAGAAAACGCTGAAGAAATAAATTTCTTTAGAAATACTTATCCCCTTGCCTACATAATAGCGCCAATCTTTGCAATTCCAATTTTATTTTTAGTGCCGTCTTTTGAATATTTGTTTTATGTATTAGGCGTGATATTACTGATAGGCTTATTTATCACGCTTAAACTTAGAGATGTAAAGTAAGCTGTTTTTATAAATATGTTTTTTATATGCTTTTAGCTTAATTATTTTTATATTTAGCTTTTTTTGTTTAATATAATCTTTCAGTTCTTTTACAAAAACTTTTTGATCATAACCCAAAGCAATAATATTTGGCTTTTCTTTCAAAATCTGTGATAAATAATTATTTAAACTACCCAAAATAACTTTGTCTATCAAGCCACATTTTTTTACCAAACTCTTTCTTTTATTTTCTAACAAAACAGTCTTTTTGTTCTTTATTTTAAAAACATTTTTATCTCTAGCTATACATGCAATCAAAAAAACATTACCAGCTAGTTTTCTAGCTTGTTTAAATAAGCTTATATGTCCTTTGTGCAACCCATCAAATGTGCCAAAAAGCATTACTTTTGTTTTATTCATAATTAACATTATAGCAAAATTGACAAAAGTTTTTCAAAAGAATAGAATAAAAGAGTTCGTTTAACAATTTAAAAAAATATTTGGGGAAACTGGTTAGATTCCAGTACAGTGCCGCTACGGTAAGCCCTCTTAGAGGGACAAGTCCGATTACCAAATATTTTAAAGTCCCGAGCAGGAAAATGCTTTTGTCTTCCCTATTTATACTAAAATAGCTGAAAACAAAGATACAAGTTCTGCTCTAAAAAGTCAGGATTTTTTTATTTACATTTAAAATATATGCAAAATTTTATAACAAAAAGAAAACTAAAAAAACTAATACCGGTAATAATTTTATTAATATTATGTGTAGTGTTAATTAATTATTATTATAAAAATAATAAAACAACAGAAGTTCTAGCGCCAGAAAAAATTCTAGATCAAAATATAAAAGAAATAGAGCAACAAAATTATCTAGCTACTTTAGAAATAAATGGAATTAAATATGAAACAGAAATATCAGCAACAGAAAAAATTAATGTTTATGATTTCATGAATAAATTAAGAGCAGAAAGCAAAATAGATTTTAAAGAAAAAATTTACACTTCTATGGGCGCATTTATAGAAGAAATAAATAATATTAAAAACAGTGGCGAAAAAAATTGGATTTATTATGTAAATAATCAAAAAGCAAACATTGGCATATCAAATTATCAAATAAAACCAGGAGATGTCGTATCTTGGAAATATGAAAAAGCATTATAAATTAAAAATAAAAAAAATAATATGCAAAATATAAAAAAAGTTTTACTAATAACTCTAATTTTATTTACTTCTGTATTTTCAGTAATAAATATAGTTCATGCTGAAGATCCTGTTCCAGAACCAATTCTTGGCTGTACAGACGAAATTGCAACAAATTATAATTCAGAAGCAACAGAAGATGACGGCTCTTGTATTTATCCTGAAATTCCTGAAGTTCCAGACCCAGTTTCTATTCATTTAACTATTACAACAAACAGTGGAAATTTATATAACCAAGATTTAACAGTAAAAGCTTGCGACAGTGATAATCCAAATTCTGGAAATCTAACAGTCACAGCTTACTGCGCAGTTTTACAGTCTGAACTATCTTCTGATTGGAATACTACTTGGGCACCAGGAATCTTTTTAAACTCTATAGACGGCATTGAGGGCTTCACAACACAAGATGAAACTGGCGCTGACGTTTATCACTATTGGAGTTGGGCAATAAATGGCACAGACGCGATGGTTGGTTTAAATCAATATATTTTACAAACTAACGACTTAATTTCTTTAACTTTTATAGATCCACAACCTGAACCTGAACCAGTAATTCATTCTTCTGGTGGCGGTAGTAGTTATTCAGTAAAAACAGAAGAAATAAATTTTAATTATAAAAAGGCTTTAGATTTTCTAGTTACACAACAAAAAGAAGACGGCACTTTTGGTGAAGAATTATATACAGACTGGGCAATTATTGCTTTTGCTTCTAGTGAAGATTATCAAGAACAGAAAATAAAATTATTAAAATATCTAATAGAAAATAAATTTTCAGGAACACTTTTAACAGATTACGAAAGACACACCATGGCAATTATGTCTTTAAATTTAAATCCTTATTATACTAATAATCAGAATTACATAGAAAAAATATTAAGTTTTTTTGACAACAAGACAGAACAATTTGGTGATGAAAATTTAGATAGCGATGATATTTTTGCATTAATAGTTTTACAAAATGCTGGATACACAATAGAAGATCTAAAAATACAGAAAACTATAGACTTTATTTTATCTAAACAAAAAGAAAACGGGAGCTGGGATAATAACCTAGATCTAACTTCTGCTGGGATTAATGCTTTAGCTAAATTTAAAGATATAGAAAATCCTGAAAATTTAAAAATATCAGAAAAAATAATTAATTCTTTAGAAAAAGCTAAAAATTATATAAAAGAAAACCAGAAAACAGATGCTAGCTGGGAAAATGTTTCCTCAACTTCTTGGGTTATAAATGGAATTTTAGCTTTAGGTGAAAAAACAGAGGATTATAAAAAAGATAATAAAAATCCATTAAATTATCTCGGCGAAAATCAAGAAGAAGACGGCAGTATAAAAATCTCAGAAACAGAAAACTTAGAAAGCAAAATCTGGCAAACAAGTTATGCAATAACTGCAGGTTCAGGAAAAATTTGGACTGAAATCATGCACGAATTTGGAAAACAAGAAAATCAAATAATAATAACACCAGCACCAACTACACCAATTATAAAAAAAATAAATAACTCAAATCAAGCAAAATTTATTCTAAAAGTAGAGAAATTCCAGAAAACAGAAACTACAAACAACAGCAACAACAACAATTCAAAACAAGAAACAGAAACAAAAACAGAAACAAATTTAACTCAAATACCAGAGCCAGAAATAACAAAGATAAGCTGGTTCAAAAAAGTAGTAAATCTAGTAAGATTCTTATTTTCTTAATTTTTTAAGTTAAATTAAAAAAACCAAGCAAAATAGCAATTATATTCAGAACAGCGTGAGAAACCGAAACTAAAAGCAAATTTGGATATTTTATATACAGCCAAGAAAAGAAAATACCTGATACAAAAGCAACAGCAAGCCCAATCCCTAAATTTGGATAAATAATATGAATCAAAGTAAATAAAATAGCATTTACTAAAATAATAGTAAATTTATTATCATAAAGATATTTTAATCTTGGTATTAAAAAAGATCTAAAAGCAAATTCCTGAAAAATAGAAATTGGAATAAAGAAAATCCAACTTCTAATAAAAAACTCTTTTGTATTTAAATTTTGAAGGCCTAATTTATATTGAATAAAAAACAAAATAACAATTCCTAAGATAGTAAAAATAGCATAAAACGGAATCGCTTTCTTAAAATTATCAAGACGCAAGCCCATTTCTTCATGAGTCCATTTTTCATGACGAATAATTCCGTAAATAAAAACAGCGCTAATAGCCAATAAAATCATTCTCCAATCAGTAGACAAAATCTTAAAATAAAGTACAAAAACTGGCAAAACAAAAATAATAAAAATCTGCGTAATTACTAATCTTTTCGAAGGGAAATTCATATATTCTCTATAATAACATAAAAACACCCTAATTAATCAAGGTGTTTTTGTGTTAGATTATATTTAAAATATAATCAAAAAAATCATATTAAGCTGCAGGTTCTACTGGAGTTTCTTCAGCTGGTACTTCAGGAGTTGGTTCAACAGGAACATCTGTTCCTGGTACTTGTGTATCATCACTCATATTTAAATTCAAAATTAACTAACAATAAGTTACGACTATCACTGAAAATAGTATAGCATAGAATATCAAAATCTACTAATTTTTTCTCGCTTCCCATTCAATAATTCCCGTCATTTCTAACTCTATATCATCAGCTTTACGTAAATTTTTATAAATTTTTTTATTTTTATTTCCTGACACAATATCATAATGCTTAATAACATCTAATTCATGATCAATTCCCCACAAATCTTTTTCCTCCAATTCCCAACCCTTTTCAAAAACATTTAAATCAAGTGGCTTAGAATATTTACGTAAAGTCTTTTTGCCATTATCATCATAATATTCGTGAAAATAAGACATTACTAATTCTCTAATATTTTTATACACAGCTTCTCTGTATCTCAAAACGCCGTGATTAGTTTTTGATAAAGCGCCCCATAAATTATTTTCTTTAAACAAAGTAATAATGTGATCAAAATCATCTTTAGTAGTCTGTAAATGCAAAATTAAAGGTTTCTGGCCGTGCAGAGAAAGAATATATGCACCCAAAATAGCGCCTTCCATGCAGTGTGCATTTTTCTCTCGCAAAACTCTAACTGGCGATTTAATTGTATGTTTTCCATCCCCGCCTGCATCAGCTATGCTGAAAGCATTGCGGGCAGGTTCTTCAAAATTAAATCTTAATTTATTCAAAAAATCCTGCACTTTCGCTGGAGTGTTTAGTTTTTTAAGTAGAGCTTTTTCGGTTGGGGTGAAGGGCGACATTTTTAATATTTTTTAAATGTAATCAACACTACCACACTTAGGACAAGTAACGGTTCTTCCTATAACACCTAATGTTGCCAAATTATTTTCAACAAAAAACCCAAACCCACATTTATTACAAACATGATGCATATTCTTTAAACCTAGATTTTTATAAATATCAGACATTGTAGGAGCACTAGTAAAAGCACAAGTGGTATCCAATCTATTAGGAGAAACAGTCAAAGGGCCGATCATACCACCTAAGGTTACCTTTTGTTCTTTTAAATCTTTAATAGCCCTCTCTATTTCAATTTTCTGCTCCTTCGAACTTACCTTTAACTTCTTCTCATATTCTTCCAATAATTTATCTATCTTTTCTTCTACTTCGCTTGCTTTAACTTCTCTCTCTTCTATAATAGATTTCTGGCTAGCTAAAAAATCATCAAAATTTTTATTTTGTTGTTTTCTGTCATCTTCTAATTTTTCTTTATAATCTTTACCTTGTCGATAAATAATAAAAGCAACAACTATCGCCAATAAAGCAATCAAAACTGTTAATGTCATAATCATGATTCCATACGGATTTGACCATAATCCTAATTGCTGATTTGTTTTCTCTAAAATTGAAGAATAATTATTAAGCATTATTTGATATTGTTCCGGTGCAGTTGTAAATGTTTGTGTTACCATAGTTATTTTATACCACAAATTACACTTTTTCTCAACTAAAAATCCCCTTTCGGGGATTTTTAGATTTTTACTATTATGTAAAAACAGACATCATATTTTTTGCTATTCTGTAAACAACTGGCACTGACACAGAATTTCCTATTTGTTTATATAAATAACTATCTGCTATTTTAGGTAATTTAAAATTATCTGGGAATCCTTGTATTCTAGCACATTCCCTAGGCGTTAACTTTCTTATCCCTTTTTTATCTATAACTATTGGTACATTGTGTCCACCTGTCCCCATATTTGCTGTTAGCGTAGGACACACTCCACTTTTATTTTCCCTCACATACTTTCTACGCCATTGATAAATGGTATTAATTTTAAAATGAAAATTTTTTAATTTTTCAAAAAGTGGCTTATCGTTATAATAATATAGATTTGCAACTTCATTTTCTAATATATCTTTTATGCTTTTTTTTAATTGTAATGCATCTGGAAATGTAAATTTTTTTATTAAATTTGTTTCTTTTAAAAAACCAACAATATAAACACGTTCTCTGTTTTGTGGAATACCCCCATATTCCATAGAATTCAAAACTGCATATTTAACATCATAACCTAATACATCAAGTTTATTAAGAATAATTTGAAAGGTTTCACCAAAATTATGTCCTGTTAAGTTCTTTACATTTTCCAAAAAAAATCCAACGGGTTTACGTTCTTTTAAAATATTTGCAATCTCAAAAAATAAAGTTCCTCGTTCATCATCCATACCCTTTCTTTTACCAGCAACAGAAAAAGGCTGACACGGAAATCCACCCAATAAAAAATCAAAATTTGGTAAATCTTTTGGTTTTATTTTTTTTATATCTTCAACAGTTAATTTTGGAGCAGTAAAATTTAAATCATAAGTATTCGCACATTTAGGTTCAAAATCATTTGCAAATACAGTACAAAAACCTGCTTTTTCAAAAGCTAAACGTACTCCTCCAATTCCTGCGAATAAATCAATTGTTTTTACGTTTTTTTTCATTTGCGATTTTAATTAAAATATCCCAATTTTCCTTATAATCCTGAAGAGTTGACAAAGCTTTCCCAGTACCCCACTTTTTTAAATCCTTTACTGGAACTATATAACATTCTCCATTTGTACTATCAACTGCCATGAGAATATCTATATCTTTCGCTGTATATTTATAAGTTCTACTTTCTACCTCTCTATTAATTTGTTTACCGCTTCTACTGCCACCAGTAAATGAAACACTTCCCAACTTGCCATTTTTATTTTTTCCAACACCTTTAATTTGAATACGCAACATCACACCAGCACCAACATCTACAATTGCATCGTACCTTCCATTGGGAATATCCACTCGTGAACAATTAAATCCAGCTTTTATTGTTCTGCCTATTCCTATCAGTTCATCCGCACTTCCATTTATAGTTCTAAATATACCATCGTCAGTTTTAGTTAGATTTCTTGCCCACTCTTTATTTTCTTCGCTCATACACATATTATACATCAAGTAGAAAAACTTTGCAGCACACTTTATTTATACAAATGGGGATAAACTTAATTAGATCCAAAAAAAACCCGCCAAAGGCGGGTAAGCCTTTGCGAGGAATTTTTTATATCTTTATTTATTATCTCCTAAATCTTTTAAATCGGCCATTTGAAGAGGACTTTGTATTTGTACTGGAGTCATATCAATTTCTCCATAAGTTTTTTCATAATTTTGAACTTGTCCATTTATCCACGTTGCAATACTTTTCATAATCTGTGGAGTAGTTGCAAAAGAATCTAAATTATTTCCTGAAGTTAAAGCAAAAGAGAAAAGTTCTTTTCCATAAGCTCCAATTGCTCCATCACAAAACTTCTTTGGCAATTGATTCATATCTATTTTTTTAGCATCTATCATATGTTTATATTCGTTTAATTTATAATGTTATAAAGCTATTATAGCATATTTTAAAGAATTTTTCAATTAAAAAAGGAGTGATAAATCACTCCTTGGTCACACTAAATCTATATTCCACAATTTTGCAAATCAGAACGAACTTCCATCAGGATTTTGCCAAGATAATTTTGACCTTTTCCTTCACACACTCCCCAGAAAGTATCACCCCAATCATTTTCTCCGATCAACTCAGCATCACCAGTTGAAATAAGCTTTTCAGCTAATTTCGAGTTTAGCGATTTTGAAAACTTTTGTTCAACCAGAGATCTCATTGTTGAAATACTAATTTTCTGGTTCCAATCAGAACACATTTGTCCCAATTTTTTTAATTTTCTCTCAAGTCTTTTTGCATCTGATCCTTTCGCCAGTTTGCAAATTTCGAAGTGCATGTTTTCATTCTCGGACTTTGTTTTTTGAGCCTGATAAGCATGCTCTACACTTGGATACATCTGTATTTTATAAAAAATTTTTACAGGGTAAAAGTTAGAGAGAAAACTATACTCTCCCTCAAAGGAAATAATTGGATTTTTCATGATATATATTTTAGTTTGATTAATTTCAAAGATCTACTTATCTTAATAAGAGCATTTTTTTGTTAATTTGTCAATAAATAAAAAACCACCCTATTTACAGAGTGGTTCTTTTATTTTTAACTTTACAAAAAGAAAAGCAAGTAAATTCCAATAGACATCATTATGATTCCGATAAGACCAAAAAAATTATTTAATTTCGCAACTGGAATTTTTGCCAATATTTTGGGGATAAAAATATAAATTACTCCTTTAATAAATGTCAGCCACGCCATTACTTTCGCCCAAACTTCCACAGAACTATTAGAACTACCCTGTTGAATTAAAATTCCTGCACTTAAAAAAATTAACATAACTCCTGCTAAAAAAACGATAGCTGGATGACTAAAAAAATCTTTTAAAACCATAGGCAAAGTTTTCCCTCTTAAAATAAGAAAAATTCCACTTACAATAAAATACACTGCTAATATCTTTACAAACAAAATTGAAATATCCATAAGTTTATTTATTTGATTAATCTAAATTAGTAATATATATATTATAACAGATTACAAAAAAAATCCCCCGCCAAAGGCGGGCAAGCCTTTGCGAGGGATTTTTATAGTCTCTACTTCTTATTTCATTGCATCTGCATCTGCTTTTGACATAAACTTAAACATATTTCCTCCGCAAGCTGAACACTTACCTTTTGCTGAATATCTATTATTCTTTTCTGTCACTACTGGATCTTTCATTATTTGCATAGTTGGCTTTTTTTCTACTCGACAACTCATACACAAAGCTTTTAATTCTGCCATATTTTAATTCTTTTTATTAAATATTACTAATAATGACCTATAGCTCTATTATACCCTAAAATCTACTTTTTAACACTAGAAACTGGCTTTAAAAGGTATCTGCCAATCAAAATAACTACTAACGTTATAATAACTGCATAAATGAATTTCGCGAGAATTCCACCTTTTGCAAATGGAAAAAGTATCTCAATTAAGCCTTTTATTGCGTCATTCCACGCCAAACCAGCAACAAGCCCAAAAGCCGCCATCATATAGCCAGAAGTCTGACTTTTGATTTGATCTCTAATTTCTGAGTTTATTATTTTTTTCATATTTTTTACTATATATTTTAATTATACAGCACTTGCTTTGATTTTCAAAAATATAATATAATATAGAAATTAT
>JBDRFV010000050.1:0-8568 GCA_043818335.1 Patescibacteria group bacterium | reverse complement strand
ACGTCTAAAAAGAAATCCTACAGTTAAAAGCGAAATGAAAGATAAAGGTTATGGTGAAAATGTTCCAGCAGGATTTTTGGCTTATCCAATTTCTCAAGCAGCTGATATTCTTTTTGCAAAAGCAAATTTAATTCCAGTTGGTGAAGATCAGCTTCCAGTTATTGAGCAGGCAAATGAAATTGTAGTTAAAATTTAATTCTATTTATGGAGAAATTTTTCAAAAGATAAAACCAATTCTTTCTGATACTCCTCGGTTAGTTGGTATTGATGGAAGTGCAAAAATGTCTAAATCTTTAGATAATGGAATTTTTCTTTCTGATAGTTATGACGAAATTTCAAAAAAAGTTATGGAAATGTATACTGATCCAAAGCATATTCATGTAGAAGATAAAGGAAAAGTAGAAGGAAATGTTGTTTTTACTTATTTAGATATTTTTGATGAAAATAAAAAAGAAATTGCTCAATTAAAAAAACAATATAAAAAAGGCGGACTTGGTGATGTTGTTATTAAAAAAAGATTAATAGAAGTTTTGGAAAAATTTATTGCGCCCATTAGAACTAAAAGAGAGGGATTTTCAAAAAATCCAGATGAAGTTATGAAAATTTTAGAAGAGGGAACAAAGAGAGCTAGAGAAATAGCAAAAGAAACTATGTTAAAAGTTAGAAAAGCTGTTAAAATAGATTATTTTTAAAATTTTTTTAATTTAAATATATTCTAAAAACTAGCATTTGACTGTATGCTAGTTTTTTGGTATTGTAAGAACAGAAATTTTTTGTAAATAATAAATATTAACTAAAAACTAGAGATAAATGGAAGAGCACAGAAATTTGAGACCACTTGCATTACTTGCAGGAAGTGAAAGTGAGCAATTTCTTTTAGATATTGCTAAAAAGTTAGAAGTAAATCCCATTATAATAGAACGTACAATTGAAAATTTCCATAATGGGGAAATAGGAGTTGAAATACTTACTTCTGTAAAGGGATGCGAAGTTTACATTGTTATGGCTTTTGCCCCTGGAAAAATTAATGATGGAATAATAGAGCTTTTACTTTTAGCTGATGCAGTAGCACGTGCTGGAGCTGAACGTATTAATGTAATCTTAAGAAATTATCCTTATGCACGTCAAGAAAGGCGAGAAAAGAATAAAAGAAATCGTCACAAGAGGCGTCCGATTTCTGCAAAACTTATGGCTGATTTAATTAGCTTAAGATTTTATGGAATGATTGTATTTGATCTTCATGCTGAAGCCATAGAAGGATTTTTCGATAAAGTAAAAGTTGAAAATATTATTCCTTTTAAACTTTTTAAAGATTATCTTTATTCAAATGGGATAGTTAAAAAAAGTTATGCTTTAGATGAAGTCGCACCTTTATTGGTGGCCCCTGATATTGGTTCTGTTAAGAAAGTTTCAGATTATGCTGATAATATGAAACTAAATTATGCGATCGTGAATAAAGTTCGCATAGATGGGACAAATACACTTGTAAAAAATGTTATTGGTGATGTGAGTGGAAGAACTTGCATTCTTATTGATGACATAACTGCAACAGGCAGCACTATTATTAAAGCCAAGGATGCTTTAAAAGAAAAAGGTGCTATTGATATTATTGGAATGGTTACACATTTTGAAGGTGTTTCAGAAACCGACATAAGAGGTATAATGAACGCCGGTTTTAAAAAATTTATAGTAACTGATTCCGTGCCTTTGCCAGAAATGGTTCTTCAAAATACAGATTTTTTTGAAGTGTTGCCTCTGGCGCCACTTGTCGCAAAGGTGATAAGCAATATTTACAATGCTATTTCTTTGCAGCCGGTTTTTGATGACACTAAATAATAATTTAAAAAGAGAGAATAAAGATTTGTTCTCTCTTTTTTTATTACTAATTTTATGGTATATTTTAAGAACTTGTCCCGTACTAAATTTTTGGTTACGGGGAGTAAAGAAAGATTATTAATAATTAAAATTTAGTACTGGGATGCAAAATAGAATTTATATTAAAGATTTAAATACAAAAATTGGTGAAGAAATTATTATTGGTGCTTGGGTAGATGTGCGAAGAGATCAAGGTAAAATGGTTTTTTTTGATGCTCGTGATATGACTGGAAAAGTTCAATGTGTTGTTTTACCTAAATCAATTTCTTTAGAAATTGATCGGCCGGACTTTCCAAAGGAAAGTCTTAGGCCAAATCATGCTAAAGCGATAGAAGTTGCGAAAGAAATTAGATCAGAATGGGTTTTGAAAATTACAGGAATTGTAAATAAAAGACCAGAAAAAAATATTAAGGCTGGAGTAGTAAACGGCGATGTTGAACTTGAAGTGACGGGAATAGAAATTTTAAACAAAGCAGAAACTTCACCAATTGATTTAACTACTGATGGTTATGAAATTGGAGAAGAGCATAGATTAGAACACAGATATTTAGATTTACGCAGAGAAAGAATGCAGAAAAATATTCGCAATAGACATAAAGTTGCAAAATTAGTTCGTGATTATTTAGATAAAGAAAATTTTATAGAAATAGAAACACCAATACTTTCAAATTCAACATCTGAGGGCGCGAGAGATTTTATTGTGCCTTCAAGATTAGATCAAGGAAAATTTTATGCTTTACCACAAGCTCCACAGCAATATAAACAACTTCTAATGGCTTCTGGAATGGAGAAATATTTTCAAATGGCAAAATGTATGCGTGATGAAGATTTGCGTGGAGACAGACAGCCGGAATTTACTCAGCTTGATTTAGAAATGAGTTTTGTAGACAGAGAAGATGTGATGAATTTAAACGAAAAGCTTTTGATAGAAATAGTAACAAAACTTTATCCCGAAAAGAAAATTCAAGAAATACCGTTTCCGAGAATTAGTTATAAAGATGCGATGGAGAAATATGGAAATGACAGACCTGATTTAAGAAAAGATAAAGAAGACAAAAATGTTTTAGCTTTTGGTTGGGTTATTGATTTTCCATTTTTTGAGAAAACAACTAATGACAATAATCCACAGGCAGAAGGTGAATGGACTTTCACACACAATCCTTTTTCTGCGGCAAAACCAGAATTTCATGATGATTTATTAAATAAAAAAAATATCCCAGAAATTTTAACAGATCAGTATGATGTTATTTTAAATGGTTTTGAAATTGCTGGTGGTTCTATTAGAAATCACGAGCCAGAAGCTTTGCTTGCTGTTTATGAAATTATGGGAGTAAAAAAAGAAGAAGTAGAAAAGAATTTATTTTACATGTTAGAAGCTTTCCGTTCTGGAACTCCACCACACGGAGGAATTGCTTGGGGTCTTGATAGATTATTAATGATGCTTGAAAATGAACCGAATATTCGTGAAGTAATAGCATTTCCAAAAAATGGCGAAGGAAAAGATTTGATGATGAAGTCACCGTCAGAAGTTTCAGAAAAAAATTTGAAAGAATTAGGAATTAAATTAGATAGTAAAAAATAAAAAAAGCCGCTGGGCGGCTTTTAATTTTCATTGGTAAGTAGGTTTGTCTCAATCGTTGATGTGATGTCCACAATCTTCGCACTCTACGCGTGTATAAGCGTAAAGAGATGGTTTTAGATTGTTGCTTCCACATTTGGGGCATTTTTCTTGTTTTTTTTCACTTTCTAATTTCTGCCCAAATGCTTTTTCAAGTTTTGCTTTTTGCTCAGGATCTCGCATCATGCGATCCCATTCAGATTCTTTACCATTGAAACCAACTACGATGTTGGTACATTTAAGTGCTAGTTCGACTAGAAATTTTCCGTCTTCCGTTAAATTTCCTCTTTCGTCGACTAATTTACACAACTCAATTTGTTTTGCCATATTAAGAATTTTAAAAGGGTTTTCTGTAGTTATTGTATTATTTTTGAACTTATTGTCAATTTTAGAAAAATTAATTAAAGTATGTTAGAATAAATTTATGAAAATAACATTTAAAGGCAATATAAAACAACTTAAAGATGACGTGCTTTTTGTGTCTATCAGTTCAAAAAATAAAGATGAAATTGTAAAAGAAAACGCAATGAAGATTTTTTATTTAAAATCTGATACAGATGAGAAAATGAATTTAAGAAAGCTTTATATGCTTATTAGAAAAATGGTGATAACAGCAAAAAATGCAAAAGTACCAAAGTTAGCTTTTAATTTTGAAGATTTTAAATTTAATAATATAAAACTAACAGATCAGGAGTTGGGAGAGATAATAGGTTCACAATTAGATTTTGCTAATTATGAATTTATTGACTACAAAACTCCACCAGAAGAAGGTTTTAATTTTATAAAAGAGGTTTTTATTTTTGGAACTAAAGAAAATGAAGAAAAAGCTATTTTGAAAGGCGATATAATTGCAAAAGAAGTAAACAAAACAAGATCATTAGGAAATACTCCGGGAGGTGATATGACGCCAAAAATTTTAGCACAAAAAGCAAAAGAAGCGGTGAAAAATTTACCAGTGAAAGTTTCTGTTTTAGGTGAAAAAGAAATGGAAAAGCAAAATATGCGTGCTATTTTGTCTGTTGGGCGCGGATCTGACGAAGAATCTAAATTTATAATTATGGAATATTTCGGTGCTCAGAAAAATCAAGCACCAATAGTTTTAGTTGGGAAAGGTGTAACTTTTGATACTGGTGGAATAAATTTAAAACCAAATAATTCACTTACTGGAATGAATATGGATATGTCTGGTGGTGCGGCAGTGATTCATGCTGTTGCCTTGTGTGCAAAAATGAAATTAAAAAAGAATGTTATTGCGCTTATTCCGTCTATTGAAAATATGCAGTCTGGAAAAAGTTATCGTCCGGGAGATATTGTTCGTTCTATGTCTGGGCAAACTATTGAAATTCTAAACACAGACGCAGAAGGAAGAGTAATTTTAGCTGATGCTTTAACTTATTCTAAAAAATATAAACCAGAATTAGTAATAGACGTTGCGACTTTAACTGGCGCTGCTTTAATTGCATTAGGCGAAAGAGCTTCGGCTATTTTATCTGATAGCGATGATTTGTGTAAAAAATTAGAAGAAGTTGGAGAAAAAACTGGTGAATATTTTTGGCGTTTTCCGCTTTGGGAAGAATATGAAAATGAGATAAAAGGAAGTTTGGGAGATTGGACTAATATACACAATAAAGATTCAAAATCTGGTGGAGTAATTTATGCAGCAAAATTTTTACAGCAATTTATTAAAGATCAGAAATGGCTTCACATAGATATTGCACCAAGAATGGTTTCTATATCTGGAGATAATTTGGCAAAAGGCGCTACGGGAGTTCCAGTTTATTCTTTGTTTAAATTTATAGAAGAATATAAATAAAAATGGAAAATGAAGTATACAAAATAAAGACAGTTGGTTTTGAAGGGCCGTTTGGGCTACTTTTAAATTTAGTTGAATCTAGAAAACTTTTTATTAATGAAATTTCACTTGCACAGGTAACTGAAGATTATTTGAAATATGTAAATAGTTTAAATAATTTAACTCCAGCAGAAATTTCTAGTTTTATTACTGTTGCAGCTACTTTAATTTTAATAAAATCTAAATCTTTATTACCCAATTTTAATCTAACAGACGAGGAAGAGGGGGATATAAAAAATTTAGAAGATAGATTAAAACTTTATGAGCTTTATACTAAACTTGGGAAAAATCTAAAAAACAATTTTGGTGAACAAATGATTTTTGCACCAAATGAAAGAAAAAATAATTTTTTAGTTTTTTTGCCAGATGATAGAATTACCAAAGAAAATATGATGATTTTTGCTTCTAATGTTTTAGGTAGGATTCCGAAGAAAGTTTTTTTACCAGAAGTAGAAGTTAGAAAAGTAGTTAGTATAGAAGAAATGATAAATAAACTTACCGATAGAATTCAAAATTCTCTTAAATTAAATTTTAAAGATTTTTCTGGTAAAGCAAAAAATAAAGAAGAAAAAGTCTTTGTAATTATAGGATTTCTTGCTATGCTAGAACTTGTACGTAATGGAATTTTAAGTGCTGTTCAGGAGAGTGATTTTGAAGATATAATAATAGAAAAGCAAGAAAGTATAATTGAAGTAGAAATATATGAATAAATTAGAACAAAAAATTGAGGCTATTTTATTTTTTAAAGGGGAACCTATTAGTTTTGATAAATTAATGAGTATTTTAAAAGTTTCCAGAGAAGAATTAGTAGAAGCTGTTATTTCTTTAAGTTCTAAATTAGCTGAAAGGGGAATTGTTTTATTGGAAAAAGAAAATGAAATTACATTGGGCACTAATAAAGAATTTTCTGATTTAATAGAAAATTTGCAAAAAGAAGAATTAAATAAAGAACTTTCTAAGGCTAGTTTAGAAGTATTGTCTATAGTTCTTTATAAAAATGGAGTAAGTAGAGCGGATGTTGATTATATTAGAGGTGTTAATTCTAGTTTTACTTTACGTGCTTTATCTATACGTGGATTGGTAGATAAATCTGTAGATAAAAAAGACAGTAGAAGATATATTTATAAACCAAGTTTTGATTTACTTTCTTTTTTGGGAGTTAAATCAGTAGAAGAATTGCCCGATTTTAATGATATAAATAATGCTATTACGTCTACGGTAAAAAATTTAGAAGAAGAATTTAAGAATAATAATGAAGAAGACTAATAATTATTTACTACTTTTTATATTAGCTTGTCTTGCCTTAGAGGCAATTTTCTTTTTTATTGCTAATTTTAAATCCAATGAAATTTATAGAATAGAAGAAGAAAAGAAATTAAAGACAGAGTTGTTATTTAGTAATTTAGAATTAGAAGCAAAAGCTTTTTCTGTTTATGATGCAACAGAACAAAAAGAAATTTACGGCAAAAATCAATATAAAAGATTACCGATTGCTTCTTTGACTAAAACCATGACTGTTTTAGTTGCTTTAGATAATTATAATTTAGAAGATCAGATAAAAATTTCAGATTCGGATTTGAAGAAAGAAGGGGATAACGGACTTTTTTTAAATGAAAAATGGAAAGTTAGTGATTTGGCAAAATTTTCTTTAATTTTATCTTCAAATGATGGTGCTTTTGCTTTAACACACAATGATAAGTTTTTTATAGAAAAAATGAATATTAAAGCTAAAGAAATAGGTATGATAAATACTTTATTTTTAAACAGCACAGGATTGGATATTAATTCAGAAACTTCAGGTGCTTCTGCTTCTGCTCTTGATGTAAATATTATGAATATAAATGCTTTTCAGATTTATCCAGAAGTTTTTTCGTCTACAGCTTTGCCAGAATTAATAATAAAATCTGATTCTAAAATTAGTCATGATGTTAAAAATACTAATCTAATTATAGATAAAATACCAAATCTTTTATTTTCTAAAACTGGACTTACTCAATTGGCTGGTGGTAATTTAAGCATAATTTTTATAAATAAAGAAAATCATGAAATAGCAATGACAGTTCTTGGTTCGACTATAGATGGCAGATTTTCTGATATGGAAAAATTATTAAGTGTGTTATTATTTTAATATATGTTTCTTAATTTAATTAAAATTTTTCTTCCTACAGCTTTAGCCTTTTTTGTTGGTATTTTTATTACACCAATAGCTAGTCATTTTTTTTATAAACACAAAATGTGGAAGAAACATTCTAGAAGTGAGACAACTATTTCTGATTTTAAAAAAATTCACAATGAGAAAGCAGAATTAAAAACTCCTAGAGTTGGTGGAATAATTATTTGGTTTTCGGCTTTAGTTATTGTTTTTGTTTTTTATTTAATTTCTATAATTTTTCCAACAAATATCACAGAAAAATTAAATTTTTTAAGTAGAGATCAAACTTTAATTCCTGTTTTTACTTTACTATTTGGTTCATTGCTTGGTTTGTGGGATGATTTTATACAAATTTTTGGTAAGGGCAAGTACTCATATGATGATAGAACTTGGCGTCGTTGGAAAGTTCTGATAATAACTTTTATATCGTGTTTAATTGGTCTTTGGTTTTTTTATAAATTAGGAATAACTTCTATTCATATACCATTTGGTGGGGAAATTAGTTTAGGAATTTTTATTATTCCAACTTTTATTTTAGTTGCTTTGGCAACTTTTTCTGGTGGAGTAATTGACGGACTTGACGGGCTATCTGGTGGAGTTTTTTCTGTTATTTTTTTAGCTTTTTCTGTTATTGCTTTTACTAATAATCAAATTAATTTAGCTGCTTTTTCAGCTGTAATTGGAGGTGCGATTTTAGCTTTTCTTTGGTTTAATATTCCTCCGGCAAGATTTTATATGGGTGAAACAGGAATAATGGGATTAACTATTACTTTGGCTACGCTTGCTTTTCTAACTGATTCTGTTTTAATTTTGCCAATTATTGCTTTGCCGTTAGTAATATCATCTCTTTCTGTTATTCTTCAACTTGCTTCTAAAAAATTAAGACATGGCAAAAAGATTTTTAAACTTGCGCCAATTCATCATCATTTTGAAGCAATGGGTTGGCCTTCATATAAAGTAACAATGCGATTTTGGATTTTGTCTATTATTTTTGCAATTATAGGAATAATTTTAGCAGTTATAAGTAGATAAAAATTTTTTAATATAAATGAAAGAAAAAAAAGTAGATAA
>JBDRFV010000049.1:0-2797 GCA_043818335.1 Patescibacteria group bacterium | reverse complement strand
AGATAAAACTTCTGCGACAGCTGAACCCATTCCACCAGAAATCTGATGTTCTTCTACTGTTACTAAACATTTTGTTTCTTTTGCTAATTTAATTACAGAATCAGAATCTATTGGTTTAATAGTAGCTAAATTCATAACTTTTATTTTTATATTATCTTCCTGTTCTAATTCTCTCGCCGCTAAAATTGCATTGTAAAGCAAAGTTCCAGTTGCAATTATTCCAATCTGCGCAATTCCAACATTTGGCATCCAATAAATCTGTGCTTTATCAATATTAAAAACAGTTTCTTCTGTTGTAATAACAGCAGTTTTATCTCTATTTAATCTTAAATAACTTGGCTTTTTGGTTTTACTAATAGCTAAAGTTATTTTCTTAGCTTCTACGGCATCACAGGGCGAAAATACTTCCATATTTGGCAAAACACGCATTAAAGCAATATCTTCAAGCATTTGGTGACTTCCACCATCTGGACCAACAGAAACACCAGCGTGACTGCCAATTATTTTTACTGGCCTATCGTTATAACAAATAGTTGTCCTGATTTGCTCCCAATTTCTTCCTGGCGAAAAAATCGCATAAGAACCACAAAATGGAATTTTTCCCATCGCTGCCATTCCAGATGCAGTCGTAACTAAATTCTGTTCTGCCACTCCAACTTCTATAAATCTATTTTCTTTAGTAAATTTTTCAGCAAACAAATTCATATTCACACTTTCTTTTAAATCAGCACAAAGTGCAACAACATTTTTATTTTCTTCTCCCGCTTTCAAAAGTCCTTTTCCAAATCCCTCACGTGTAGAAATTTTTTCCACATCTTCGTTGAATAATTTAGTATTAAGTTTTAATTCTGGATTTAACATAAATTTAAACCGGCTTACTAATTTCTAATTCTTTAATCGCTTCTTCTGCTTCTTTTTTACTTGGCGCTTTGCCGTGCCATTTATAATCATTTTCCCACTTCTTAATACCTTTCCCTGGAATCGTTTTTGCAATTATTACAGTCGGCTTATTTTTACATTCTTTCGCCTCTTCTACTATCTCATTTAGCTTTTTAAAATCATGTCCAGAAACTTCTAAAACATTCCAATTAAAACTCTTAAATTTATCAGCTAATATTTCCAATGGCATCACATCATCAGTCTTACCATCTATTTGAATATTATTTTTATCTATAACAGCTATCAAATTATTTAATTTATTTTTTCCAGCCAACATCATTCCTTCCCAAGAATTTCCTTCATCTAATTCCCCATCAGACATAAAACAATATATAAATCTCTCTTTATCTTTTTTATCTATCTTATCAGCCAACGCCATTCCAACAGCTTGAGACAAACCAGAACCTAACGGCCCAGATGAAGTTTCAGAAAATTTTAAAAACTCCCTGTGCGGATGACCTTGTAATCTAGAACCAAATTTTCTTAAAGTCTGCAACTCATCTAAACCAAAATATCCAGCATGCGCGAAAGTTGCATACAAAACAGGACAAATATGACCATTAGACAAAACCAAAATATCTCGATCAGGCCAAAATGAATCTTTTGGATTGTGTTTTAAAATGTGAAAATAAAACAAAGTAAAAATATCAGTCATTCCAAGCGCACCAGCTGTGTGCCCAGAACCAGCTTCAGCAAGCATTTTGATAATATCTTGCCGAATTTCATTTGCTTTAATATTTAGTTCTTTTATTTTTTGATCAGATAAAAAAGACATTATATTAATTATACTTTATATTAGAAAATAAAAAAAGATTGCTTTTGTTTTTTGGCAATCTTTTTAACTTTTCAACAAAAGCTTAATTTCCCTTTTGTTATTAATAATTTCTTGTATTCTGTATTGAGCAACTTCAGTTAATACATAAACCCTGCTCTCACGCCCTGGCTCATCACAACCAGAATCAAGTTCAATTATTTCATTATAAATGAGACAATCTATCTCTTCACCAAATAATTGAAGTCGATTTTTTCCTAAGCCAGTAAATAGATAACATTCAACTTCACGTTCATATCTAAATCCACCATCTTTCCATTCTTCCCAAATATCAACAACAACTTCTGCGTTTACTCCATACATACAAGTAATTATCGTAGCCATACGTTCAAGTGATAGCTCCATAATTTATTAAATTTTAATTAAGAACAAACTATATCACAAAAACTATATTATAAATTCTCTAACTCTGCAATAGTTTCTCTAATATCTTGAGACTTCAAAATAGCAGAACCAGCAACTAATCTATTTGCGCCTGCGTTTACCAATTCCTGCGCTGTGTCAAAACTTACTCCGCCGTCTACTGAAATAATCAAATCTGGAAACTCTGTCCTGAGTTTTTTAATTTGCTCCAAAACTCTTTCGTCAAAATCTTGACCCTGAAATCCAATTTTTTCTATTCCCATACACTGCACAAAATCTACATAATTTACCAAATTAAAAATCTTTTCTACTTCAGTATCTACATTTACTGCAATTCCAATCTGTATAGAATCTCTGATATAAACATCTAATCCTTCAATAAAATTTTTAAATTCATCTATATTTTCAAAAGCTTCAATATGAAAAATAATTCTCTTTGGACTAAGTTTTGTATAAATATCAAAATTTTCAACAGCATCAGCAACCATTAAATCTAACTCAAATTCTATATCTTCCCAAAACGGCATTCCTTCTTGCTCAAGCATTATTCTATGAAAATTCATATCATCAGCGCCACCAGTAGAGAAAGGCCAAGTTTTATTTTTTACAAAAATTCCGTCACACAAATCAATCTGCGCCATCGGCACAATCCCCCGCACCAAT
>JBDRFV010000048.1:0-5935 GCA_043818335.1 Patescibacteria group bacterium | reverse complement strand
TGGTAATTGCTTTACTAGCCAGCTGTGCTACACCAAAGTGTGGCTACATGAAGCATTATCAAAGAGACGTTCGTATCGGCATTGCCCGATAAAGAACTCTCCCAAACATTAAAAACGCCTGCGAACAAACGCAGGCGCTTTTTTATTTGCCTATTTCATATTTCATGTATAATGTATTTCATGACAATAATATATTTATATACATTAGCAGCAGTTATAATAGTAAGTTTAGTTTCACTTGTTAGTATATTTTTTCTTTCTCTTAGGGAAGATTTATTAAAAAAATACACATCAATTTTTATTAGTTTGGCTGTGGGAGGACTTCTTGGAGGCGCCTTTGTTCATTTAATACCTGAAGCATTTAAAGAATTGTCAAATGTAACACTAACAAGTATTTTAATAATCACAGGAATTCTTCTCTTTTTTATTATCGAAAAATTCCTACACTGGCACCATCATGAAAATGACTGTAAAATAAACCACCCAAAACCAGTAGGAAAATTGATTTTACTAACAGACGGTTTACATAATTTTATTGACGGAGTAATAATCGGAGCTAGTTTTTTAGTGAGTATTCCTGTTGGGATTGCTACCACATTAGCTGTAATTTTACATGAAATACCACAAGAAATAGGGGATTTTGCTGTTTTAATTCATGCTGGATATTCAAAAAAACGTGCTCTATGGTTAAATTTTTTGTCAGCATTAACCGCAGTATTGGGTGCAATTTTTATTCTTTTATTTGGTGAAATAGTAGAGAGCTCAGTTATTTGGATGTTGCCAATCGCTGCAGGAGGATTTATTTATATTGCCATAGCTGACTTGATCCCTGAACTACAAAAAACTAAAAAACTGTCTCATTCTTTTGCTCAAATTTCGGTTGTAATTATTGGAATAGCTTTAATGCTTTTATTGCTTTTAATTGAATAATAACAACTAAATAACAAACATGCTATAATATATAAAACATTATGGAACAAATTTCACAAGAAAAAACTAAAGAAAAAGAAACTGCAACACTAGTTGATGTAGAAAATAGAATTAAAAACATAGAAAAAGAAGTCAAAAAAGAAGGTGTAAGTTATCAAGAATTAAAAAAAAGGGAACTTGAGTTATTATTAAACCTAAAATATTTAAACATAAAAATATTTATAGACACAACAATTACCGGTAAAAAATTAAAAGAAAAAGAAAAACACTCCAACATACAAAATCCTACTAAACACGACATGGCTTTTATTTCAAATACAATAGAGCTATTTATTCATAATAATCAAGAAACAAAAGAAGATCTCAGCGTACAAAAATACCAAGAAAATACAAAAAAACTTGATAAATTATTATATGAACATTATAGCTCAACAAAAAATCCCTCTTACAATTAAGAGGGATTTTTTAATTTAAATTTTAAAAAGGATTTTTCCCTCCTTTTACCTCAAAATGCAAATGTGGACCAGTTGAACGGCCAGTACTACCCATAGTACCTATTGTTTGACTCTTAGAAACTTTCTGGCCATTTTTAACATTAAGAGTAGAAAGATGCCCGTAAATTGTTTGAGTTCCATTAGAATGTTGAATTGCAAGCATTCTTCCATATCCACCATTATATCCACTAGAACGGGCTATAATCACTGTTCCGGAAGCAGCAGCATAAATTGGAGTACCAACTGGAGCTGCAAGGTCAACACCATTATGTTTAGGATATTTTTGTATTCCTCTTATTCTTTTAGCCCAAGAAACAGTCGGGTAAGTAAAATAACCCTTTGTGTCCTTTAAGGACGCTTGAGTAGTAGAAGTCTTTACAGATTTCGAAACACTTGGCTCATTTATTTGAGCATCAGGAACTATAAGCTCCTGACCTATGGACAACGAAGCATCTATTTTTATTCCATTATAACTAGCTATGTTTGAAACATCAGCGCTGTATTTTTGAGCAATTTTTTTTAAAGTATCTCCTTTAACAACGATATGCTTAGCTCCATCTATTGGTAAAATAACAAGAGTTGCTCCTTCTACTAATTTATCTCCCTTTTTCATATCATTTAACCAAAGAACAGTATTAATAGAAACTCCAAACATTTCTGCTATTTGACCAACAGAATCTCCTTTTCTTACCACATAAACACTTATTTGATCAGAAAGAGCTTCTCCATCATCTATTCCTTCTATTGTTCCAATATTAGTAACAAACGGCAATAGAGCACCGCCAGAAATATTTACTTCTTTATTTGAATCTACTAATTCTGCATTAGTTCCATTTTGTACAGCACTATCATAGGAAAAACTTGCCTCAAGAGCTGTCTCCTGAGCATTAGCAAAATTAAAAGACAAAAACGCCTGCCCAAAAACTAGGGAAGCCATCAAAGCATAACTAAATATTTTAAATTGATGTTTTATAAAATAAATTTATTATCGAGAGATTCCTATTTAATCCTTTTAAATAAGGATAAAATTACAGAACGACCAAAATTGTGCTGTAAACTTAAGGTTCTCACGATGGTTACTGTCGGCTCAGAATTCAGTCATCTTTTCCTGCCCCTATTCGGTACAAATAGAGGATAGCGTAATTCAAACAAAAAGTCAATTAGTGTGTGGAAAACCTTATTGACAGTATATTAAAAATACACCCTAATTTATAAGCAATAAATAACTCAAAAATAGGTGTCAAAAAAGCTCCGTGCTATATTTAAAAGCATGGAACACCTGAAAGGCCTTAATAATCCACAAAAAGAAGCGGCAATTCATAAAAACGGACCGCTTCTTATTGTTGCTGGTGCTGGAGCAGGAAAAACTAAAACTATTACACACAGAATAGTTAACTTAATAAAAGAGGGAATTTCACCAGATAAAATCCTAGCTGTAACTTTTACAAATAAAGCGGCAAAAGAAATGAAAGAAAGAATATTTTTAGAAATGCAAAAAAATACAAAAAGTCAAAATACAAATCCTTTTATTTCTACGTTTCATTCTTTGGGAGTTTATATAATAAAAGAAAATGCAAAAGAGCTTGGCCTAACAAAATATTTTTCTATTCTAGATGAAAATGACTCTAACTCTTTAATAAAAGAAATTTTAAAAGAACTCGGTTTAGATCCAAAACAATATGATCCAAGAAAAATAAAAAATATAATTAGCAGAGAAAAAGGAAAATTTAAGCACCTTTCTGATTATTCTGTAAATCAAAATGATGAATATCAAAATTTAGTTGCGCAGGTTTGGTCTCTATATGAAACTAAAAAAAATAAAGAGAATACTTTAGACTTTGATGACTTATTAGTTAAATCAACAAAATTATTAAAAGAAAATAAAGAAATTTTAAAAATTTATCAAGATAGATGGGAATATATTCACATAGACGAATATCAAGATACAAATGAAGTGCAGTATTTAATGTCTAAATTATTAGCAGAAAAAAACAAAAACATCTGCGTAGTTGGCGATGCTGATCAAAATATTTATTCTTGGAGAGGTGCAAACTTAAAAAATATTTTAAATTTTGAAAAAGATTACAAAAATACAAAAATAATAACATTAGAAGAAAATTACAGGTCAACAAAAAATATTTTAGAAGCAGCAAATGAAATAATTAAAAAAAATAAATACAGACCAGATAAGAATTTATTTACAAAAAATAAAACAGGCGAGAAAATTTCTCTATATGAAGCACTTGATGAAACAGATGAAGCAGATTTTGTTGCAACAAAAATATTAGAAATAATAGATAATAAAAAAAATTCTACTGAACTATCTAAAATAGCAGTTTTATATCGTGCAAATTTCCAATCACGTGTATTAGAAGAAGCAATGCTAAGATATAATATTTCATATCAGGTTTTGGGTATAAAGTTTTTCGAAAGAAAAGAAATCAAAGATACTTTAGCTTATTTGCGTGCTGCATTAAATCCAGAAAGTCTATCAGATATAAAAAGAATCATAAATTTTCCAGCCAGGGGAATTGGTAAAACAACTATTTTAAAAATTTTTTCCACCGCCAAGGCGGGACAGGCTAATCAAAAAGAAGATCTGCCAATTAAAACACAAATTAAAATAAATAATTTTTATAATTTACTAGAAGATATAAAAAATAAAACAAAAAGTTTAAAAACTTCTGAAATTATAAAATACGTTATCAAAAAAACTGGTATAGAAAACGAATTATTAGACGGCACAGAAGAAAATTTAGAAAGACTAGAAAACATAAAAGAGCTTGCTACTCTTGCCTTAAAATACGAAGAATTACCTGGAGAATTAGGCCTAGAAAAGCTTTTAGAAGATGCTGCTTTGGCTTCTGATCAAGATTCTATTATGCATAATCAAGAAAATAAAAAAAATAATAATAATGCGGTAAAATTAATGACAGTACATGCGGCAAAAGGATTAGAATTTAAATATGTTTTTATTGTTGGATTAGAAGACGGATTATTTCCATATGAAAGACAAAATGAAAAAAAAGATGATCCAGAAGAAGAACGAAGATTGTTTTATGTTGCACTTACAAGAGCAAAAGAAAAATTATTTTTATCTTTCACAAACTTTAGAACTATCTTTGGATCAAGACAAATCAATTCACCGTCAGAATTTATTTCAGATATTCCAGCTGACATTTTAGAAAAAGACCCACGCCATGGCGGGGCAGGCGGAGAAGAAAAAAATATTAAAACTATTTATTTAGATTAATTAAAAATAATGTATAATAGTAATATATGGAAAATTTTACTTTCAAAAAAGAAAATAACAAAAATACTGAATTTAAAAAGCTTTTTGAGCAAATTTCAAAAAAAATAAATTTAGCCTCTAAAATCTTGCTACTTTCGGCAGCCATAAGTTTTGGAGCATTAAAATCACAAGCGCAAGAAAAACAAAACGAACAAAAAGACTTTGGGGCTGGGAAACTAAGTATTGAATGGGAAACAAAGACACCAATACCAGAAAAAGAAAAAGAGCAAACAGAAAAAACTATCGAGGAACAAAGAAATTGGCTTATTAACTATACTCAATCTAAAAAATTTAAAGAACGATTAACAAAAGAATACCTTAGAACAAATGAGCTTGTTGGGTCAGATCCAAATAATAAATTAAATTATAATGATGTACTAAATTATAATAATGAATTAAATTATAAAAAATTTAAAAAAAATCCTAAATTTATAACTTTCGAAATCAATGAAGAAGGAGACACTATATCACAAACCAATCATCTAACCAATAAAGGATTCGTAACATTCTCTAATCCCAAAGACACAGAGTTATATAAAAAAGAAAATGCATTAGAAAAATTTTTACCAGATCCAGACACTTCCAAAATGACTGAAGAAGATAAAAACATCATAAAATTTATTATTGATATGCGACTAGGAAGACTAAATTACGGGGAAATTTCTGTTGTTGATTCAATAGAATTAGAAGATGCAATTAATATACTTGGAAATTTTTCACCTACTACAAAAAACATAAAATTTAAAAAGGATTTCAAAAAAACAGATGAAGCGACTCCGATTCATGAACTTACCCATAAAACAACAAATGCAGAAAAAAATATACAAATAGGAACTATTTTTCTCCTAAGAAGTAGGGTAAGCAGTTCTGATCCTTATTTAAATGAACCTACAGAAATTCATGCCAGAATAAATGAATTGCGTTTTCTACTTGATAAAGAAAAAATATATGACGCTTCAAACGAAAACTTCACAGAAAAAGATTACAAAAAAATGGAAAAAAATAAAAGAATAATGAAAAATCCAAGGATCGAAGATCTCTTTGACACTTTACCAAAAGAAGATCTAATCTGGTTTATGAATAACATCGCTGGAATACCAATTTCTACAACTGAATATAACGATCTTGCATAAAAAATGAAACCAAAAAAATCATTAGGCCAAAACTTTTTAAAATCAAGTTTAGCTCTCAGCAAAATAATAGAAGCTGGTGAAATTTC
>JBDRFV010000047.1:0-2718 GCA_043818335.1 Patescibacteria group bacterium | reverse complement strand
TTTTTATTAACTTGCGCATAATCTCTACATCTTTTTAAAAAATAATTTGCAGTTCGTGGAGTAAAACGACTTCGTTTTGCGATTTCTTCTAGGGCTTCTTCTTCTAACTCTGTATCTAAAAGTTTACTTGATCTACGAACTATTTCAGCAATTTCATTATTAGAATAAAATTCTAATCTAAAAACTCCACCTGAAAACCTAGATCTTAGAGGGGAAGAGACCAAAGCAACTCGAGTTGTTGCTGCAAGCAATGTAAATGGGGGAAGATCAAGTTGTATTGTTCTAGCAGATGGTCCTTTGCCGATAATAATATCTAAAACTCCTGACTCCATGGCTGGATATAAGATTTCCTCTACCATTTTATTAAGTCTGTGTATTTCATCTATAAAAAGTATATCTCCAGAAGCAAGATTAGTAAGAATAGATGCTAAATCACCGACTTTTTCAATTGCTGGGCCAGAAGTTATTTTCATTTGTTTGCCAGTTTCTTTGGCAATCAAGTGGGCCAGAGTAGTTTTTCCTAATCCAGGTGGTCCATAAAACAAAACATGTTCAGGTATGTGTTTTCTTTCTTCGGCAGCTTTTAATAGTATTTTTACGTTGTCTTTTATGTGTTTTTGGCCGACATACTCATCCCAGTTTGATGGTCTGAGTGTTTGATCTAAGAAAGATTCTTCTGCATTATTTTTTATTTTGTTATTTTTATTACTTGACATTTTTTTTAACTATGATATACTGCGTTTAGTAATTTATTAACACGCTATCCACATTATAGCATCTGAAGCACCTTGAATATAGTATAATTAAGCACAAGAGGTTTAGACCTTTTTTTGTTTAATATATAGAGAAGACACTAATCTCTAAGCAATCAGCCATTGGTTATACGTATTTGCGTAGGACGTTCTGGTTTTTTATTAATTTACTGGAGCCATCCTTCAAAAGTTTGTTACTTTTAAGGCTTAGCTTTGAAAGGATTGTTTAGAGATTAGTGTTTTTTTATTTCCCGCCTGCAACAGCTATGCTGCAAGCATTGCGGGCAGGTCTATTTAAGTTTTATGTTTCTATTCTTCGCTTAAGTCAACAACTCCAGCTACTTCTTCAAAAGAAGTAATTCCATTTATTATTTTTACCATACCGTCTTGACGCATTGAAAGTATCCCTTGATTTTTTGCTACTTTCTTTATTTCACGTTCACTTGGATTTTCTGGGATTATTTTTTCTATTGCTTCATCTGTTTTTATTGCTTCAAATATTCCTATTCTTCCTTTGTAGCCTGTTAAGTTACATTTTTCACAACCAGTTGGTTCATAAATTTTAAAAGAAGCATTTGGGTCTATTCCATAATTAGTAAGACTTTTTCCTTCTTCTTTTATGCTGTCAGTTATTATTTTCATAATTTTTATCTCTTTTTCAGTTGGAATTTTTTCTTTTTTACAGTGTACACACAATCTTCGAACAAGACGTTGAGCAATAGAGAGAGACAAAGCAGAAACCATAATTTTTGGATTAACTCCTAACTCAATTAAACGAGGAATAACTCCAGCGGCATTGTTTGTGTGTAGAGTTGAAAAAACCATGTGTCCTGTTAATGCAGACTCAACTGCAATTTTTGCAGTTTCATTGTCTCTAATTTCTCCAACCATTACAACATCTGGATCTTGTCTTAATGCTGAACGTAATCCCTCTAGAAATGTATAACCTTTTTCGTCATTAGTTTGAGTCTGAGTTATTCCTTTTAGGTGATATTCTATAGGGTCTTCTATTGTTATAACTTTTATTTCAGTAGAATATATTTTATTTAGAAAAGCATAAAGCGTGGTGGTTTTTCCTGATCCAGTTGGTCCTGTAACTAAAATTAAACCATTTGGTTTTGCAATTTCTTCTTCTATAATAGAAAAAAGGTAATTTTCAATTCCAAATTCTTCTAATTTACCTTGTATAGATTTTGGATCTAGAATACGTAAAACAATAGATTCTCCGTAGGCTCCAGGAATCATAGATGCACGAATACTTATTTCTTCTATATCTTCTTTTATACTAAAACGTCCATCTTGAGCAACTTTTGATGTTAGTTTCATTCCTGACAAAAGTTTTATTCTTGAATTTAATAAATGATAAATATCATGACTAAAAAACATAACATCTTGCAGAACTCCATCAAGACGTAATCTTAATCGTCCTCTTTCTTGTTCAGCTTCAACATGAATGTCAGAAGCTTTAATTGCAATTGCTCCAGCTAAAATTATTTCAAGCATATGAGAAATTTTATGAGTTTTAGTTCCTGATATAGCTTCTGTTACTAATTTTTCTATATCTTGCATTTTTTTAATATTTTCAGCTGTGCTTCGTAAAATATCTGCAGAAATATCTACACCACCGACTTTTGCATTTTCTGCCATTGAGATTTCTTTATATCTATCCCAAACTTTAGTTAAACTTCCCAAAGATGCCATATAGAAAGTTGGAACTAAATTTTTTCTTTCTACTTCTTCTTTTATGCTTTTTAGTAAATCATCTGTTGGTGCACGAACAGCGACAAAAAGATTTTTTCCTGTAAGTTTAAATGGAGCAATTTTTTTTTCACGTGCTTCTTTTTCATCTATTGCTCTAAGTGCTTCATTATCTATTCCAAGACGAGATAAATCTATATAGGGAAGTCCATATTTTGATTTAGCTAAAGTTTCAACTAATTCTTCTTCTTCTTTTTTATGAATATCA
>JBDRFV010000046.1:0-2884 GCA_043818335.1 Patescibacteria group bacterium | reverse complement strand
TAGTCTAGTTGATAGATAGTTTTTAATAGTTCTGGTAAGATTTCATTTTGTTCTTTTAGTTTTTGCACATAAATTCTTTGTTCGTCTATTAGAGCTTGGTTTAAATCTCTTCGAATATCAAAATCTGGGTGATTTTGTAACCAAGGACTTGAGTCTCGTTGATATGCTGAATAATCTGTATTTATTTGGTCTGTTTGATACTGAGCTATTCCACCACCGTCATAATTTCCAATGTCATAATTTCTTGAGATATCATTTTCTGAGATTTCTGTTAATCCATCATTTGTTAATGACGTGATAAGCATTGCTAGGGCGCTATCTAATAGCGCCGCTATTGCGTCATTAAGAGTATCTGCACTTATTAAACTACTGTCTTTTAGGCTTAATGCATGTGTTAATTCATCAGCAATAGTTTTTCCTGGTGTTACGTATTCCCATTTTTTACATAAATCATATTGATATGGTCCTATTGAACTTGAACTTCTTTCTGATAATGCTGCTTGGTGTTCTTCTTTTGTCACACCTGCTGGATCAGTACATTTTTCATCTCCCAAAAATCCACCAGATTGCATTAGTTCGTCTTTTTTTTGAGTAGTTTTAGTTGCTGTTCTTGCTTGTAATTCACTTGAAGCCAATAGTGAAAAACCAAAGGGATTATTTGCTGGATTTTGAGCAACTGCATCAAATCCTGCCCAACCTGCTCCGGCATTTACTGCTTTTTCTAAGGCAGTTTCTGTATATTGACTTACATAATTTGTTCCCAGTGCTCCTGCATTATTTACTTGACCAGATATCCACCCGTTTATATTATCTTGATTTGTTATAGATCCTACAAGACCACTTACTTCATTTGTTACCCATTCTCCTGCACTATTTATATAACCAGTTGTCATATTTCCAACATTACCTGTTATTTCACCTAAAGATGATTGTGCGATTTGCGCAAAACTTTGATTATTATAACTATTAGATAAATATGCTACGTAATCTTTAGCATAAGGATATAATACTTCGTTTTTTAGTTCTTCACCAAAAGTTAAAATTTCTTCTTTTTCTATATCTGCAAAAAATTTACTTGTATCTTTTATAAAAAATGAATCTCCGAAGTTTCCGGTTTGAATCCAATTAACTACGCCAACAGTTAGCTCATCTTTTAGTTTCTTAACAACAGCTTTTCCTATTGAATCTAAACAAGTTTGGTTTTTATTAACAGAAGTAGTTGCTGTTTCCACTTTGTCTGTTGTTCCTTGTAGCATATCTACTTGTTGAGAAAGCTTGTCTATTTTTGTGTTTGCATTTTCATCAAAAGTTGGAACAGAGTCATTTTTTACTACTAAATTTTCAACTTTCTCTACTAGTCCATTTAGATTGGTGTAGCTATTTACTTTTGAGCCTGTTTTTCCTTTAAATAATTTTTTAATTCCACTGAATAAATCACTTACTCCACCACCCAAAACAGAAGTACATCCTGGAAGTTCTGTTACCAATGAAGATAATCCACCTATAACACTTGATAAAGAAGTAGCTTTTGCTTTAGGAATATTAAAAAACGGCATAATAGTTAATACTATTATTATTAAGAAACTAGTTGTGATTTGAAAAATTTTATTTTTCATTTTATTCTATTATACCATTAATTGATAATATCATTTCTAGGTCACCAACTGATTTTATTAAGTCTTCGCTATATTTTTGATATTGCGCAACTCCGGAAAGTCCAATAATTGGGTCTCCTGTTATTTCTGCCATATTTTTGACAGATATCCCTGTATTATTAGAATTATTAATTATATTTAAATGATGGGATTTTAAGCTTTCAGGGACTGGAGTTATAAGCATTTTTTGAGCATATTCTTGATAAGCATCTGCTATTGAGCTTAATTTATTTTCAGATTCTGGATCAGTTGTTCCAGATGCTACTATTGTACTTACAATAACAAGCTCGTCTCCAATTCCTTTTTCTTTATATATTTCAAATAGATTTGCGGCCTTTATATAATAGTCTTCCTGTGTTTCTAAGCTATCATTTGGGTTTATTTTTAAATCTTGAGAATTATAAATATTAATCATCATTGGGTTTGTTATTTCTCTACCCAACGAAGCAGACATGTTTTTTATTGTGTCTTCATCATAATTACCACTTTGTTTTAAAGCAGCAAGAGATGCAAAAAATTGCTGAGCAAACTTAGTTGTTTCATTTAATTCTTCACTAGATCCACTTCCTCCCGGTGTTTTTAGAGCTTCTCTCCTAGCGCCAATATATTCTTTATCGGGGATTCCATCAAAAGTCATTGTATTATAAGGGTCTGTTCCCCAAAGTCCCTCTTCCCAATTCATTACGCCATCACCATCTGAGTCTTTTTGTAATAATTCAGAAATTGTCATTTTTTGTGCTGATAAGTTTGCTTTTTTCTTGTCTGACATAAAATTACTTTTACCAAAAAGAAGAGTTGAGACTAAAAAAATGATTATTCCTAACCCAACAAAAGACAAAAGTAAATAACTAAATTTTTTACTAGGTAGATATTTTTTATACTTTTCGTCTATGTTTATTCTGACTTTTTTCATTTTTTCTAAGAATTTTTAATATTATTTAGATGTTCCATAAAGAGTTATGGTATCTAGGGTAACTGTCTGGGTACTTGGTGGTTCTCCTTGGAAAATACAGGTTATGGTTGTTTTTCCAGAGTATTTTCCTATTATCCACTGTCCAGATCTTATCTTATATCCGGTTTTATTTTGTGTTCCTGAAGATATAGCAAAACTTGAGGGTCCTTTTATTGGGTTTACTTCAAGAGTTTCTCCTGATACATTACAATGATAATTAGAACTTTCCAGTGTTTTTATTTCTAGTGCTTTTGTGTTTATTATTTTTCCACCAAAA
>JBDRFV010000045.1:0-8635 GCA_043818335.1 Patescibacteria group bacterium | reverse complement strand
AACCCCGCACATAAATTAAAAACATGTTAAAACAAGATAAAAAAATTAGAAGATTTAAAAAGATATTAAAAAATATTTAAAATTATTTATTTATGTGCGGGGTGATGATTTTTATATTCACTTCGTTCATTAAAAATCAATCATGAAGACATATAAACCTACAACAAAATCAAGAAGAGCAATGACAAACGTAACCTATCGTGGAGTTTTGACCGCGTCAGAGCCCGAAAAATCTTTAACGCACGGTTTTCGTCGTGCAGTTGGAAGAAATAGTCAGGGAAGAATTACTACTCGTCACAAGGGCGCAGGGCATAAAAGATTATATAGAGAAGTAGACTTTTTGTATAATAAAAAAGATATTCCTGCTGTTATAAAAACAGTTGAATATGACCCAAATAGATCAGCTTTTATTGGTTTAGTTTTTTACAAAGACGGTGAAAAAAGATATACAGTACTTCCAAAATCAATGAAGCCAGGAGATAGTTTTCTTATTTCTGAAAAAGCTGAATTAGTTACAGGAAATAGATTGCCATTAAAAAATATCCCAGTTGGTACTTTTGTATATAATATAGAATTAAAACCAAACGGTGGTGCAAAGATTGGACGTTCTGCAGGAATATTTGCGCAGGTAGTTGCAAATGCTGATGGGTATACTAACTTAAAAATGCCTTCAAGTGAAATTCGAAAAGTTCCTGAAAATTGTTGGGCATGTATTGGAACAGTTTCAAACGAAGAACATCATTTAGAAAATTGGGGAAAAGCTGGACGTTCTCGATGGAAAGGTATTAGACCAACAGTTAGAGGAACAGCTATGAATCCAGTTGATCATCCTTACGGTGGAGGAGAAGGAAGACAAGGAAGAGGAACAAAAAGACCAAAAACTAAATGGGGTAAAGTTACAGGTGGAAGAAAAACAAGAACTCCTAAAAAATACTCTAATCTATTTATCGTCTCAAGAAGAAAAACTGGCAAATCAAGAAAGTCTCAGTAAAATTTTAGATATCCTCAATAGTTTGATTATATTATTATGTTTGTTATGATTCAATCATGAAACTAGTAATCATATTTGGACCACAAGCTGTGGGTAAAATGACAATAGGACAGGAACTTGAAAAGATCACAAATCTTAAGCTTTTTCATAATCACATGACAATTGAATTGGTTTCAAAGTTTTTTGATTATGGAACTGAAGCGGGCAAAAGATTAGTGGCCTTGTTTCGTAGAGAAATTTTTGAAGAGGTTGCAAAAAGTGATTTAGAAGGTTTGATTTTTACCTTTGTTTGGGCTTTTGATTTAAAATCTGATTGGGAGTATATAGAAAATTTAAAAAATATTTTTAAAGATAAAGGGGATATTTATTTTGTAGAACTAGAAGCTGACGTAGAAGAAAGACTAAAACGCAATAAAACAGAACATAGACTAAAACATAAACCAACTAAAAAAAATATTAATTTTTCTGAGAACGAATTAAAGAGTAGTTTATTAAACCATAGATTGAATTCGAAAGACAATGAAATAAAGGAAAAAAATTATATTAAAATAAATAACACAAACATTGGGCATAAAGAAGTTGCCAATACTATTAAAAAGGAATTCTTTTTATAAATTATCAAAGATAGTTTTGTTTGATAATTTTTTTTAAATATTTTATAACATCATCTCTCTCTTTTTTATATCCTAAGTACATTCCTCCTTCTTCCCCGCTAGATCTTACAAGGAGATTTTTTAATAATTCATCGTGGTTTAGTTTTTTTGTTTCAACGAGACCATGAGCTAATTTCATAATAGATTTCTCGGCATTTTTTTTAAATATTAAATATTTATCTTTATTTCCACAGAGGTATTTGTGTGGTGAAGTAAGTGCGTTAAAGAGGAGTCTCCAACGAACTTCTGGTGATGAAAGAAATTTCTCTCTTTTTTCAATAGGAGGTACATAATATTTCCTCCCGCTTCTAATAAATTGTTTCAGCAGAATAGCATTGTGAATATCATCGTATAAAACGATAAGCTTATTTTTATAAGGAACTTCATCATCAAGTTTTAAGTTGTTACGAATATGTAAATCAATCAGAAATTTTTTGATTGATTTAAAATCTTCATCACTATAACTATTTGTGGCAATAAACATGTCTATATCTGAAGTCTTGTTGTAATAAGTGGAAATAAAAGAACCATAAATACAGATAAAATAGTCGCGTTCACCAAAATGTTCTTTTGAAAAAGAAATTAATTCTTTCAAAATTTTCTTTCGGTTATTATCTATCATTTTCTTCTATCTTTTTTCCAAGTAGTTTTACATATTGAATCATCTTATCTATATCTTTTGTTGTAACATTTGGATTTCCACACATAAAGCGAAGGGGGTATATTAATTTGTTTTTTTTAAAAAGACCGCTATCTAGAATACTAAATTGGTGTAAATGATATTTACCTTCATGTAAAATCATTTTATGTATTTCCTTATTAATTCTATTAATAGCATCTACCTTGATATTTTTTTGACCAATATAAAAAAATGCAACTGAATTTATTTCAACCTTGTTGAGTATAATAAAATTGTTGTCTTCTTTTAATTTGCTTGATAGATATAAAGTCAATTTATGTCTTTTTGTTATTAAATCATCTAGTCCTTTTTTACCAAAAGTTTTCATCATAAACCACAATTTAAGAGAAATCCAAGGTTTGCTTCCAATAAACGGAGTTACCTGACCAAATGCAAATTGTTCCTGTATAATAAGATCAGACACACTGATAACTTTTTTCATATTTTCTGGGTCTTTTATTAATAAGGCACTCAAGGTGTATGGTGTTAGCATGACTTTATGTGGATCTGCGGAAATACTATCAAATTTTTCAAGACCTTTAATTTTATAACGTAATTCTTTGCTAAAACCGAGACTAAAACCGTGACATGCATCAGCATGTAACCATATTTGAGGATCAATTTTATGTGTGAGATCAGCGATTGCATTTAGATTGTCTACTGTCATGGTTCTACTATCTCCAACATATGCAACTAACGCCATAACTTTTCCCTTATTATTAATAAGCGTCTTTTTAAGTTCTTTTAAATCATAACGAAAATCTTTCGTTTCAACCTCGAGTAGATTATTACCGCAGCCAACCCACATTTGCGCACTTTTTACACTATAGTGTCCAATTCCTTTTGGAACAATGATTTTAAATAGATTTGGTTTAGTAACTCCTTTTTGTAAAGTTCCTGGGACTTTATTTTCTCTGGCGAGCATCATTCCAACTGAATTACTTGTTGTTCCTCCGGGAGTGATAATACCTCCAACACTCCATATGTCTTTAGGTTTTGTTTTTTTGTAACCCACTGCTTCTCTTAGCCATTGAATTACAGCAATCTCAATAAATGTTGCAGATGGTGCACAAAAACTTTGGTTAATTAGATTTTGTTGTAAAAAATTATGTAAAATACCTCCACTAATTGCACCTACGGAATTACCTGCATCAGGGAAACCTAAAAAATTTTTACTACTAAAATTAGTACAAAATGGTAAAATATTTTTTTTAAATTCCTTAATAACTTTTTCAACAGGAATTCCTTTTTCCGATAAATCCACAAGAATTGTCTCTATATCTTTTTTTGTAAGGTGTTTTTTCGTTACGTTTTTCTGTAATTTAAAATTAACTCCTAAGTCAATAATTTTTGAGAATATGTCTTTTGCTTTCTTTTTATTTGTATCGTTTAAAATCATGTATTTTATTATTTGGAATACCTATATTAGATGTTACATAAAAAGGGGTAGAAAGTAAATACTTTCGACCCCCTGATCTTAGATTTTTCTGTAAGGACTTTTTTTGTTCTATGTATTCCTTTTTGGCAAGAAGATTTTTCTTGCCTGTTTCGCTGTGATTAATTCGAAACTGGCGAATTTTCTAGAGCTTTTTTCCCAAGACATTTTTTCAACGACCTTACTTTTGTCGTCGATTTTGACGATTTGGTCATTGTTGGAATCGCCTACGAGGTAAGAACGGTTGCCTAACTCCAAAGCATCCTGAACCCAGTGGAAATCGCCCGTTAACCTACTTTCCACTTTAAATTGACCATCCAAAAGTAAAACTTTGTTCGCTCTAGAATCGGATAATAGATATCCACCACTCCTTAGGCGAATATTGTGTGGGGACTTTAATCCATCAAGCAGTACTCGATGCTCTTTCGATGCTATGTCGATTTCTACAAGAGCACCTTGGTGAAAGAGTGTTGCGAGCACTCTGTTGGGAGTGTCATTTAGGGCGGTGTTTATGTGGGTAGTATGTTCTGGCGTCGATGTCAACACCTTTCGGTAATCGGTAGATCTGTCTACATAGCATGGTTCACCAGAAGGGTTTTTGTTAAACCGGTTTTCGGTGGCGAGCCAATCCCAATAGACCGTAGATGCGTCTTCGAACGCAATTTCAAGAATTGCGTCAGTTCCAGTTGAGGTGACAAGGAGGTTGCCAGAATTGCTGATGGTGATTGAATGCAGGTCATTGAACAGTGGATGGCTTAGTTCTTTGACACACACTCCGTGCTTTATCTGCCTAACTACTGCACCACTTGCTACATATAAAGAAAAGTCGCTGGTATTAAAACACAAACCAAACGCCATGTGTACGTCTAATTCTGTTATAAAACCGGATTCTAGGTTGTTTGGGTCAATTAAAGCTATTGACCCACCATACTCACTGGATGAAAGTGAGGATGTCTGTTGTTTAGTTCTGCCAACAACCCGGCTATGTGCAGTATCTCTGGATGCCCACTGGGATCTCAACTTATCCAGAGCTTTTTTGTTTGTCACAAAAAAGCTAGATATTAGCAAGATCTTTTCGTCTGGTAGGTCGAACAAATATTCCTTATTCATGGTTTATTTTCCTTTCAAAGAGATTAGTTAGATTGATTTCTGTTTGAAGAATATCGCATTTTTTATTTTTTGTCAATAAATACGTAATGGTTCAATATCTTGCTATTTTCGATGTATATGATATATTGTTTGGAGTATCAATAACAATCAAAATTTACCCGATTCAACACTTTTTCGTGTGGTTTCTGTTGATAATGAAATGTCTTTTAATGTAAGAGGTTTACTTCTTAATAAAGAAAAACATTTTCCTTTCAAAGGAACTATGTAAATAAGGATGAATTAGGATTTTTAAAAATGAAAGGCAGATTGTTACAATCCGTCTTTTTTATTTGACTTTAGATTTAAATTTGCTACTATGAATCCAAGCTCGTTAGAGCTTTTTGTTTAGCTAATTATGACAAGATCAATCAAAAAAGGAATAAATACAGACGAAAAACTACTAAAAAAGATAGCGGGTAAAAATCCGTTGCAGACTCCAATGATTAAGACTTGGAAAAGAGCATGTCAGATTGCGCCTGAAATGGTTGGTTTTACTTTTGGTGTGCATAATGGAAAAACTCACGTTGATGTTTTAATTACAGAAGATATGGTTGGGCATAGATTGGGTGAATTTTCACAGACTAGAAAGTTTATTAAACACGGAGGTAAAATGCAGAAAGAAATGGAGCAAAAGAAGAAAGAGGCCGAAATAGCTCAGGCAAAAACAGCAACTACTGTTTCCAGTGAAGCTAAAAAATAATTTTAATAATTAGAAAAGATAAAATGAAAGCATTTTTAAAAAATTACAGACAGTCTCCAAGAAAAGTTCGCTTAGTTGCTAACTTAATTAAAGGAAAAAAAGTTGATGAAGCTTTGGTTCAGTTAAATTTTTTAGCTAAAAGAGCAGGTGACCCAATTCAGAAACTTTTACTTTCTGCTGTTGCGAATGCCAAGAATATGGGAATTGATAAAGAAAATTTATTTATAAAAGAAATCCGAGTAGATAAAGGATTAGTCATGAAAAGAATGATGCCAGCAGCAATGGGACGTGGACATCGTATTAATAAAAGAACAAGCCATGTTAATATACTTCTTGCTGAAAAGAATACTGAAAAAAAAGAAAAAAAAGAAAAGACTAAAAATAGTAAAAAAGAAGTTAAGAAAGTAATTAAAAAAGAAGAAGTAAAAAAAGAAATTAAAAAAATAGAAAAAGTTGAAAAAATAACAGTTAAACAGCCAATAAAAACTAAGCTGTAGAAAAATAATTATATGTCAAAAATAGTTCACCCATACGCACATAGATTGATTATATTAAGAGATTGGAAATCTCGTTGGTTTGCTGATCCTAAAAAATATAGTGATTATTTAAAGGGTGACGTTTTGATTCGTGAATATTTAGAAAAAAAATTAAGAGGCATGTATGTTTCTACTATTGAAATAGAAAGAAGTAGAAAGGCTACTAGATTTATAATAAAAACTTCACGTCCAGGTTTAATTATCGGAAGAAGTGGAGAAGGTGCAACTAAAATTAAAGAAGATATTTTAAAAAAGATGGATAAGTTAAAACTTACCCGTTCTGAGGATTTTAAGCTTGAAATAGTTGAAGTTCAAAATCCAGAGGCAGATGCCGCTATTGTTGCTTATATGGTAGCTGAAGGTCTTGAAAAAAGAATGCCATATAGAAGAGTTATAAAACAGGTAGTTGAAAAAGTCATGACAGCTCGTGGAGTTTTAGGAGCAAGAATTGTTCTTTCTGGTAGATTAGGTGGAGCAGAAATCGCTCGTACAGAAGAATTAAAAAAGGGTTCCATTCCACTTCAGACTTTTAGAGCTGATGTTGATTTTAAAAGAGAAAAAGCGCATTTGCCATATGGTGATATTGGAATAAAAGTTTGGATATATAGGGGAAAAATTTTTGCAGATAAAAAGAAAGAAGTTTTAAGTTAATTTTTTAAATAAAATGTTATTACCAAAAAAAGTAAAATTTAGAAAATGGCAATCAAATCGTATAAATCCTAAATCAAGGACGCCAGATACACGTGGAACAAAATTAGCTTTTGGGTCTTTTGGACTTAAAGCTACAAGTCAAGCACGCGTTAAATCAAACCAGATTGAGTCAGCAAGAAAAGCAATGTCTAGAAGTTTAACAAAAGCTGGTAAATATTGGATTAGAATTTTTCCTGACAGACCTTTTACTGCGAAAGCTGCAGAAGTAGGAATGGGAAAGGGAAAAGGAGATCCACAAGGATATTGTTTTGAGGTATTTCCAGGAAGGGTAATTTTTGAAGTTGATGGAGTAGATGAAGTAATAGCAAGGGAAGCATTAAGAAAGGCTGGAACGAAACTTCCTGTTAAATGTAGAGTTGTTTCAAGAGAACATAATAAATAAGTAAATAATTAATTATATATATGGCAAAGAAAAACAAAGAAAATTTTAAAGAAATGAAATTAGACGAATTAAAAATTAAACTTGCTGATTTGCAGGAAAAGTTTAGAGTATTAAGATTTAAAACAGAAGGATCAAAATCAAAAAATGTTAAAGAACCAGCAAGGTTAAAAAAAGAAATTGCTAAAGTTTTGACAGAGATAAATAAAAATAATAAAAAGTAATAATAATAAGAATAAATAAAATATATGTCAGAAATAAATACAAAAGAAAAAGAAATAAAAAAAGTGAAGACTTCTTTAAGAGGAGTAGTTGTTTCAGATAAAATGGACAAGACTGTTGTAGTTTCTGTTTCTAGATTTGTTAAACATCCTAAATATGGAAAATATTATAATATAAGTAAAAAATATAAGGCTCATGATGAAGTGAATAAGTACAAAACTGGTGATAAAGTAGAAATAATAGAAACTAAGCCTATTTCAAAAGATAAAAGATTTAAAGTTATTATAAAATAATTTCCCGCCAGAGGCGGATAAATATGATACAAACAGAAAGTTTAGTAAAAATAACAGATAATGCAGGAGGAACAGTTGGAAAAGTGTTCAAGATTTTAGGTAGTTCTCGTAAGAGATATGCTACTTTAGGTGAACTTGTTATCATTTCTGTAAAAGTTGCTCAACCAAGAAAGGGAGTTAAAAAGAAAGATGTTTGCGAGGCTGTAGTTGTTCGTACTAGAAATGCATATAGGAGAAAAGATGGATCTTATATTAGATTTGATGATAATGCTGTAGTTTTGTTAGAAAAAGGCAAAAAAGATCCAAAAGCTGGTCGTGTATTTGGACCAATTCCAAGAGAACTTGCAGAAAAAGGATTTCAGAAGATAGTTTCTTTGGCTCCAGAAGTTATTTAAATTTATAAAAAGAAAAATAAAAAAATGAAATTAAAAAAAGGAGACAATGTAATAATAATGACAGGAAAAGATAAAGGCAAAAAAGGTAAAATTGTTCGTGTTTTAGTTGAGAAGAATAGAGTTATAGTAGAAGGCGCAAATATGATGAAAAAAAGTCAGCGTCCAAGAAAATCTGGAGAAAAAGGACAAATTTTGAATATTGCTATGCCAATTAATGCATCAAACGTTATGATTCTTGATCCTAAGACAAATAAAGGTTCTCGTATTGGCAAAAAGATAATTGGTGATAAAAAAGTTAGAATATCAAAAAAAAGTAGTCAGGAAATTTAGAAAAATAAAGAGCGGAGCGATTATATTTTTCTTAACCCCGCACATAAATTAAAAACATGTTAAAACAAGATAAAAAAATTAGAAGATTTAAAAAGATATTAAAAAATATTTAAAATTATTTATTTATGTGCGGGGTGATGATTTTTATATTCACTTCGTTCA
>JBDRFV010000044.1:0-30861 GCA_043818335.1 Patescibacteria group bacterium | reverse complement strand
GGAATTATGATGTTAGTTGGGATTTTACTTTCTATTCTTGCGCCGATTTTTGTAACTTTAATTCAGTTAGCGATTTCACGAAAAAGAGAATTTTTAGCTGATGCGTCTGGCGCTTTACTTACTAGATATCCGGAAGGACTTGCAAATGCATTAGAAAAAATTTCAAAATATTCAAAACCGATGAAATACGCAAATTCTGCAACTGCGCATATGTTTATTTCAAATCCATTTGCTATTAAAAAAGTTTCTGCTTTGTTTGCAACTCATCCGTCAGTGGAAAAAAGAATTACAGCTTTATTAAACAAATAAGATATTGTATAATATAGATTATGAAAAATTTTTTAGATAAAAAATACCCTGATTTACATAAATCTAAACCAATAGAAAAAGCTGTTAAGCAAACAGGGGAAAATATACATATTAAAGACGAAAAAATTGAAGCATATTTAGATCGTTTGGAAAAGTTAATACTAGATCCTAAAAAAGAGCAAAAAAGAAAAGATTTGTTTGATGGCGAGTCTCGACCAAGAGCCTTGTCTTTGTTACGGGAAATGGTAATGAATAAATATGTTCGTTCTGATACTGAAAAAAAGACAGAGGGAGCTGTTAATGTAGAAGAAAGAGCTGCTAGAGATTTGGGTATGAATTTAGAATACAATGAAGAGCAAAGAAATGAGAGACAAGAAATTCTAGTAAAAGACTTAGAAAAATCTTTAGATAATTGGATTTCTTATCTTTCAGACAACAACGAACCATATCCAACTTGGTTTCGTTATTATGTTTTCAGAAATGTTTTGGATTTGGGAGAATTTGATAAAGATAAAAAAGAATTTAAAAAAAGATCAAAGGGTAGCGCTGGGCTTTTTCCAGATATTGATCGTGGGGCATTGGCATATATACAAGATATTATTGAAGCTACTAAAGACGAAAAGATTTTACAGAAATTGCAAGAAGCTCAAAAAGTTGCTGCTAATAATAATTTAAAAGAAGGAGAACTTTTAACCAAGGAAAAAGCCGAAGCATTTTCTAAAATGTCTTTTGCTAAACAATATACTGAAGCAATTAAATTAAATGGAGAAATTACTCCAGAAATGCGGGAAGAGATTCGTGGTAAATGGATTAAATATCAACAGGGCACTGATCCGACAGCTCTTTGGGCCTCGCTTCAGAACAAGGGAACAGCTTGGTGTACTAAAGGTTTTGCTACAGCAACAACTCAATTACAAGGTGGTGATTTCTATGTTTACTATACTTTAGATAAAAGTGGTCAACCAAATATTCCAAGAATTGCTATTCGTATGAATGGTCAAAATCAGATTGGTGAAGTCAGAGGAGTGGCAGACGGTCAACAAAATCTTGAAGGCAACATGGCTCTAATTTTAGAAGAAAAACTAAAAGATTTTGGAAATGAAGCCGATAAATATAAAAAGAAATCAGCAGACATGAAAAAAGTCACCGAACTTGTTAAAAAACAAGAAAAAAATGAGCAGTTTACAAAAGAGGATTTAATTTTTATTTACGAAATGAATTCTAGTATAGAAGGTTTTGGTTATGAAAAAGATCCTAGAATAGTAGAATTAAGAAAACAAAGAAATCCTAAAGAAGACGCACCGATTGTTTTTGAATGCAAATCTGATCAAGTTGCCTATGGACTAAACGAAATAAATGAAAATACAAAAGCATATATTGGTGAATGGAATCCTGAAATTTTCAAAAAAATTCCCAAAAATATTGAACATTTATATGAATCATTTCCAGATAAAAAGATATTTAGGAAAGAAATAGAGTTAACAACAAAAACCTCAGAAGAATATACCAAAGAAATAGAAGCACAAGGAATGAAAATATATTCTTATGCTCAAGATATGTTAAAAAAAATAGAATCGTTGAAAAATAAAGAAAAAGCAGACTTGGTTTCTTTTTCGGTTGAGCAGTTGGGTTTTCCAAATGGCGCAACATTAGAAAAAATATATGAAAGAGCAAAAGAATTAGATTTAGAATTGTGTCCCCCGCAGGTTGGACCAGAATTAAGGCTTAATTATAAGGATCAACCTAATGGCGAATATTTAAGAATTGCCATGGATTCTATTGCTGACCGTGATGGCAGCCCTGGGGTTTTTCTTGTGGCGTGCGATGGCGATGGGTTGTGGTTGGACGACGACCGTGGGGACTTGGACAGCCTGTGGAGTGGCGACGATCGCTTCGTTTTCCGGTCTCGCAAGTAGTACTTGTAACTTAGTAATTTAGAACTTTTTGATCTTTTGAATTTTGAACTTTGAATTTTTTTTAAAAAAGATTACCATAAAAATGGTAGTAGGTGAATATGCGGAAGATTACGGTTTTCCGCTACCGAATCCAGTATCCATATATCGAGAATATTTTTGATTACGGTTGAAAATAGAGTGATATATGCAGACACTTCATAAAAAAAGAAGTTACTTGGTATAAACTATTAAAGTATTTTAAATACTGAATAATATTCAACCCTAAGATTTGTCCACCTTTGGTGGAGAATTCAAGGGGTGGTGGTATAGACGATAGTTTATATATTACTGACCGTGATGGCAACCCTAGGATTTTTAATGTGGAATGCAATGACGATGGATTGTGGTTGAACAACAACAATGGGAACTTGGACAACAAGTGGAATGGCAACAATCGCTTCGTTTTCCGGTCTCGCAAATTACTTCATTTCTCTCTCTCATTTATTGGGAGAGTTTTGTTTTTTTTATTTGTCCACTCCAACCACCAAGCATTCTTCCAATTTCTTCAATTTTTTCAGAAAGAGTGATATATTTTTTATCATCCAAAGATTTAGTTTCCCACAGAACCATCAAAAGTATTTTTAAAGTATCAGTTTTTCTGATCGCCAACCTAACCCATGGCTGTTTTTCTTCTTTAGATAAAAAACTAGCGACAGAAATAGCTTCTATTATTTCAATAAAAATAGTGTCAGTTTTTTGTCCTAAAGAGAATTTGTGTATTTTGGGAAGAAGTTGATAATAAGCAATCCAGACTAAATAACAGCTTTTAACTTTTGCCAGTACTGGCAAAAGTTGGGGGGGGGTAATATTATAGATATTATGTCTCGTCTCCAATTTACTCATACATATAAAGATATCATTTCTATTGAAAATTTACTATTGGCGTGGAAAGAGTTTTTAAAAGGAAAAAGAAGTAGAAAAGATGTTTTAGAATTTCAGAGAAATTTAATGACTAATATTTTAAGTTTACACAATGAACTTTTTAATAAAACATACAGACATTTAGATTACAAAGCTTTTAAAATTAATGACCCAAAACCAAGAGATATTCACAAAGCGACAGTACGAGATAGACTTTTACACCACTTAATTTATAATGCTCTTTATCCATATTTTGATAAGAAATTTATTTACGATTCATATTCTTGCAGAATAAATAAAGGCACACATAAAGCTATTTACAGATTTGAGAGTTTTATACGAAAAGTTAGTAAAAATAATAATAAACAATGCTGGGTTTTGAAATGTGATATTAGAAAATTCTTTGCAAACATAGATCATAAAATTTTAAAAAGTATTTTAAAAAAATATATAGAAGATAAAGATATTCTTTGGTTATTAAGTAATGTGATAAATAGTTTTAGTGTTTCAGGTAAAACACAAAAAGGCTTGCCGTTGGGAAATCTAACTTCGCAACTTTTGGTAAATGTCTATATGAATGAATTTGATCAATTTATGAAAAGAAAATTAAAAGTCGAATACTACATCAGATATGCAGATGATTTTGTGGTTTTGTCTGAAGATAAAAAGTATTTAGAAAATATTTTAGAAAAAATTCAGAAATATTTAGAAGTTAATTTGAAATTAGAAATGCATCCAGATAAAGTTTTTATTAAAACTATTTCTTCGGGTGTGGATTTTTTAGGCTGGGTGCATTTTTCTAAACATAGAGTTTTGAGAACTAGCACGAAAAGAAGAATGTTAAGGAAGCTTGAAAATGATCCTAAAATAGAAACAATTCAATCATATTTGGGATTAATTAGTCATGGGGATACTTATAAATTAGTTCAAAAAATAAATTCTTTATAAAAATCTTAATTTTTGTTATAATTAAGAAATGCAAATCAAAGATATAGAAAAACTAGCTGATTTGGCAAAAATTGAGCTTACAAATAAAGAAAAAGAAGATTTAGTGAAAGATCTGGATAGTGTTTTAGATTATGTTAAACAAATAGAATCGGTAGATTTACCCGCCCAGGCGGGAGTTCAGGACGTCGAACCTCCTGCCCGCAATGCTTTCAGCATAGCTGATGCAGGCGGGGAATACTTAAATAAAAATGTCTGGCGCGAAGACTTGCCCCGAGATGGGCGGGGTGAAAAGACTGATTCAGTTTTTTCACGGGATTTGATAATTAATCAATTTCCAGATGCGAAAGATGGTTTTGTTAAAGTAAAAAAGATTTTGTAATTATTAATAATTTTTAAAATAAAACATGAAATTTTCTTTTGAGGATGATGGAGAGAGCAAGTTAAATAAATTTAAATTTAATAGATTTAAAAAAATTAAAGAAGATAAATTAAGAGAATCTTCAAGTAATTCTGGGTTAGCACTTTCTGTTGGAAGGAAAGGATACCATCCAGATAAAATAAAATATTCCCCAATAGGAAAACCTATTGAAAGAGCAAAAAATAAACCTGATGTAAGTAGGATTAAAGAAAGTGACACAGAATATAGAAAATATAGAAGACAAATTCGTTCAGCAGAATCACCAAAAGATTTAGTGAAAATCGGGTTTGATAAATACAAAACAACACCAAATGACTGTATTGTATTAATTGATCCATTAGGGCATAAAGTTGTTTTTAATTCTGAAGGAAAACAAGTATTTTCGAATGTAATTTAATAATGGATATAAAAAATTTAACAATTAAAAAAGCAAGTGAAATGCTAAAAGCAGGAGGAATTACTTCTGTTGATTTAGTTGCTAGTTGTTTAAAAAATATTAAAGAAAAAAATAAAGAATTAAATATTTTTCTTGAAGTTTTTTCTGATGCGTTAGATCAGGCTAAAAAAGCTGATGAGATAATTAAATCTGGGAAGGGAAATAATTTGACCGGCATTCCAATTGCAATAAAAGATAATATTTTAATTACAGGCAAAAAAGTTTCTGCTGGTTCAAAAATGCTTGAAAATTATACTGCTAGTTATGATGCTTTTGTAATAAAAAAATTAAAAGAAGCTGGCGCTGTTTTAATTGGAAGAACAAATATGGATGAATTTGCAATGGGAAGTTCTACTGAAACTTCAGCTTTTGGTCCTGTTAAAAACCCTATTGATACAGAAAGAGTGCCAGGAGGTTCGTCTGGTGGTTCAGCAGCGGCTGTTGCTTCTGGAATGTGTCTTGGTGCGCTTGGTTCTGATACTGGTGGTTCTATACGTCAGCCGGCAAGTTTTTGTGGAATAGTAGGAATGAAGCCAAGTTACGGAGTTGTTTCACGAAGTGGCTTGATAGCTTTAACTTCTTCTTTAGATCAAATTGGCCCAATGGCAAAAAATTCTGAAGATGCGAAGATTATTTTTGATTGTATAGTTGGAAAAGATGAATTAGATGCAACTTCTATAGAATTACCCCCTCGTCCTTCGGACACTCCCCCTTATCAAGGGGGAGATAGAAAAAGCCCCCGCCTTGCTAAGGAGGGGGTTGGGGGTGGTAAAATTATTGGTGTGCCGAGAGATTGGCTGAAAGAGGGAATAGATAAAGAAGTTTTAGAAAATTTTGAAAATAGTTTAAAAAAATTAGAAAAATTTGGTTATCAGATAAAAGATATTTCTTTGCCATATTCAAAATACGCGTTAGCTGTTTATTATATTATTACACCAGCTGAAGTTTCTACTAATTTGTCTAGACTAGATGGAGTTAGATATGGTTTAAGAAAAGAAGGTGAAAATGTTTTTGATACTTATTCTAAAAGTAGGTCAGCCGGTTTTGGTATAGAAACACGAAGAAGAATAATTTTAGGGACTTATGTTTTATCACATGGTTATTATGATGCTTATTATAATAAAGCTTGGAAAGTTAGAAGGGAAATAGAAAAAGAATATCAGAATATTTTTAAAGAAGTAGATTTTGTTGCGACACCAACAACGCCAACAACTGCATTTAAATTTGGAGAAAAATCTGATCCAATACAAATGTATCTTTCTGATATTTTGACTGTGCCAGCCAACATTGCGGGAGTTTGTTCTATTTCTATCCCAAACGGAAAAGTAAAAATAGAAAATGATTTACCAACGGGTATTCAGTTTACTGGAGCTTTTGGAAAAGATGAAAGCTTGTTTGCAATTGAGAAAGATTTAAGAGAAAATATATAATATATGGATAATATAGGAAATATAGTATCTAATACGGCGCAGTCGGGGACTAAGCCTTTTGATCCTACGTATGTAAATTTAGAGTATATTTTTCAAAAGATTATAAATTTTTTTGGTGGTTCAGGTGGTGTATCAGGACAAAATTCTGTTTCTGGTAGTTCTTCTTGGAGTTCTTTTCAAATTTTTCTTTTTATTTTAATTATTTTTTTTCTTGCGATAATAACATATTGCCTTATTAGAATTTTTGAAATAAGAAAAAAAGAAAAAGAGTACTTAGAATATGAAATAGAAGAATATGCACATAAGCAAAAAGAAAAAGAACAAAAATTAACAAATCCAGGCGGTGCCATAAATGAAAAATGGCAAAAGGTTTTAACTAATGTTTTTTCTCAAAATGAAGGTGATTGGAAAATTGCAGTTATAGAAGCTGATATCATGTTAGATGAATTAATGGATCAACTTGGTTTTAAGGGAGAAAATTTAGGTGAAAAATTAAAATCTGCAGACCAAGAAAGTTTTAAACACTTAACTTCAGCTTGGGAGATTCATACTGTAAGAAATAAAATAGCACACGAAGGTTCTGATTTTCAGCTTTCTCAGCATGAAGCAAAAAGAATAATAGTGAAATATGAACAAATCTTTAGAGATTATGGTATTGTTTAAAATTGTTGCGGGGCCACGAATCGAACGTGGGTCTTAAGGTTATGAGCCTTACGAGATGCCTCTTCTCTACCCCGCTATTTAGCATATTAAAACGTACTTGTTATTGTACTATAAAAATTTGTTTTTGCAAAGTAATTTGAAAAAGCTATTTAAATATGATATTCTATCGAATATGTCGACGTAGCTCAGGTGGTTAGAGCGTGGCACTCATAAAGCCAAGGTCGGTGGTTCAACTCCACCCGTCGACACAACAAATTGGATTTTTTGTCAGTTTGTGATAAGTTAGATATACAAGTTTGCGATCGTAGCTCAATTTGGTTAGAGCACTCGCCTGTCACGCGAGAGGTTGCCGGTTCAAATCCGGTCGGTCGCGCAAAAAAAAAGAGCATCTTTACTTAAGATGCTCTTTTGTTCGAGTTTTGTTCGTTTTTTTATGAACAAGTTTCAATTTTTTTGGCCACAGCACCTTTTTCGCTGTAGGCTGGGCACCTTTCGCGTGTTTTACAGCTGGTTGCAATTATAGCAACAAGAAACAAGGTTAAAAGAACTAATTTTTTCATATATATATGAATTTTGGTTGTTATTATGTTCTTTTTCACTTTAACATATTTTTCTATTTTTTCAACTAGTATTTTTTAGTTGTTTTAATTTTTAAGTGATACAATAAGACTGTTAAAATTTGGTCGTTTTTTTGAGTTATTTTATAAATATAAATTTATGTCACAAGATTCTAAACCATTAGTTCATGATAAAAAACATAATATTGGGATGGCAGTGATTGCTTACATTTTGTTTTTTGTACCTCTTCTTTCTGGAGATGCAAAAAAAGATGCTTTTGTTAAATATCACACGAAGCAAGGCCTAGCTTTATTCCTTACAGCTTTGGCAATAAATATAATTAGTTGGATAATTCCATTTTATTTCTGGTGGACAATTAGTAATATTTTAAGTTTAGGTATATTAGTATTGCTTATTATTGGAATAAGTAATGCAGTTAGTGGAAAAAAGCGTCCTTTGCCTATTATTGGTAAATTCGCTGATTTCTTTAAGTTTTAGTTTGTAAATTATTAGTTAGTTTAAAAAATTATGGATCAAGAAAATATAAAACAAGAAGTTACTTCTAGTGATAATAAAAATAAAAAAAATAAGAAAAATTTAATAATTATTGGTGTAATAATTGCTATTTTAGTTGTTAGTTATGTTGTTAATGGTTTTTCTGGAAAAAAATCAGTAGAGAGAAAAGCTGAAAAAATCTTAGAGAGTCAGCTTGGTGGAGATGTTGATATAAATTCAAATGGGGATTCTGTTTTTATTGAAACCAAAGATGGGAGTTTTAGTGCTGGAGAATCAACAAAATGGCCAGCTGATATGCCAAGTGATATTCCGGAGATTACTTTTGGTAAATTAACAATGGTAAGTTCTAGTTCTATTGGTGGTCAGGCTTGGCAAGTTTCTGTTTCAGATGTTACAAAGAGTGATTATACTTCTTATCATTCATCACTTTTAGCTGGAGGGTGGATTAATACTGGAATGGTTAGTGCTAATATAGATGTTGCACAGATGTCCAAAGGTAATTATGATTTAATAATTGCTTTAAATTCCGAAGAAAACACTTTTGTTTTGACAGCTACTGTTAAGCAGTAATTATAAATAATAATAACTAAAAAATTCTCCCAAAATCCCACTTTCGTGGGGTTTTTGGTTATCTTTGACAAATTGGTGATTATTTGGTATAGTGTTAATAACTTGTCTAGTACCTTGAAAGAGTGTTTTTTGTTATATTTTGGTTTAGTTGTATTAGCTTCTTTTAATTTAAGGGAATTAATATAACTAAATCAAATTAACTAATAAAAAATCATTATTATGAAAACATTGGAAAAAGCAGAAGATTATGGAAATCCGGATCTTCTGAGTATTGAAGAAGCCATTGCCTATGTTGTAGAAAACAAACTATGGTATCAAGGAAAGTTTGTTGCTAAAAGACCTGATCTTTCTTCGGAAGATGCTATTTCCTTTGGAGAAAAGTTTAAGGATTTAAATGTCTGGATCTCTGTTTTTGAGAGAGAAGATATTGTGCCTTATTTGGAGGCTTTGCCTTTAGAAGAGGCGATTGCTCTTGAAGCGGAGATTGGTTATTTGGAAATGACCAGTATCGTGAACGAAAGAGTAGATATTTATATCAAAAGCCTTTCCCCAGAAAAAGCAATTCTTTTTGCAGCCAAGATTGGTCGTCGCAAATTCTGGGATAAGATTTTCATGGGTGAAAACATAAGCGGGAAAATAAAGAATTTTTTATCAAAATTTTCCCCAGTACAGAAAATTAATTTTGCTCATAAGGTGGGCTCCCCTCATTTTTGGCAGTTTATTTTGTCCTGGGGTGATGTCCAGGAGTTAATGCAAAAATAGAAAATATTTCAGTTCGAAAAGGCTTACCAGATTGGTAAGCCTTTTTTTATTTTTATAGTATGATTAAATTATGAGGAAAAAGTTTGTTTTTATCTTAGTTATTGTCTTTATTTTGATAATTGTATTTTTTGTTGTGAAAAATAACAGAGCTTTATCTCCAGTAGTTGAAAAAGAAAATCTAAATAGTATTAATTTATTAACTGATCAGGATGAAGTTTCTTTAGTTGAGAAGTATATAAAAGATAATATAAAAAATATTGCGACTAATAGCACTGTTATGGGTGGATCTTGGTATGTTGTTTCTATTTTTGTTTTAAGTGAAATTAAGTCTGGAGTTGTTGTTTATGAAGATGGACATATACAAAGTGAAGCTTTTTTTGAGTATGAATTTGATTTTAATACTAAAAATATTACTATAAAAAAGTTTGAAGTAAAGTAGTTGTATAAAAAAAGTTTTTTTTGGGTTGTTTACGAACTTAGCTTTTTTTGATATAATTTTTATATTAATAATATTAATTTTTGATTAAATTTTATGGATGAAAACATGGAAAAAACTGGGAAATTTATAAAAAATATTGGTGAAGCAGCTGGGGTCGGTAGAGACTTAAAAGAAAACTCAGGTGTAGAAAGAGAATATTCTGAAAAAGAATTTTTGAGAGATGTAGATGCCTTAAAAGTTGTGATAGATATAGATACAAAAATAAAAATTGCAAAGAGAATTCTAGAATTTTTAGAGAAGCAGAAAGAAGATAAATAATTAAATGTCTGTATTTTTACTAATTGCGTTGGGACTTTTTGTTGGTGCGATAACTGGAATCACTGGAGCCTCCGGAGTGCTTATTATGGTTCCAATTTTTTCTACTTTTTTTGATTTTCCACTTGCAATTGTTTTAGGAACTAGTTTATTGGTTGATGTAATTGCTTCAGCTTCTGTTTCCTATGCCTACGCAAGAGCAAAAAATCTAGACATTAGGGGAACTGTTTGGATTTTAGTTGGTGCGCTGATGGGTGCACAGATTGGTTCTTTTTTTGTTGTTTCAGTTTCTAAATCTTTTATCATGCTTGTTTTAGCAGCAGGTATGGTATTTTTTGGAATAAAAATGTGGAAAAGTGGTTTTTCAAATCGTAAAGTTCATGCTATTTTTATTCCTGATAAAATTTCTTTTTATTTAAAAACTCCCATTGGCATGGTTATTTGTGGACTTTTTGTTGGAGTAGCAACTGGAATTTTTGGTGCCGGAGGCGGACTTACAATTTTTGTTATTCTTTATTCTTTCTTAAAATTTCCAATAAAAAAAGCTGTTGGAACTTCTAGTTTTATTATGTTGCTAACAGCTTTGTCTGGAGTTGTTGGCTATGCTGACAATGGTAATTTAGATGTTAAGCTTGGAATTATTATTGGTGTTTCGGCTGCAGTTGGAGGAGCTTTAAGTGCTATTTTTGCAAATAAAATAAAAGAAGAAATTTTGGCTCGTTTTATTGGTGTACTTTTTGTATTTTTTGCATTAGTTATGTTTGTTTTAAAAGTTTTATTTCCGATTTTGCATTTAAGTTTCTAATTGAAAATACTAAAAAATTATAGTAAAATTCTGTTCAGTAAGCCGTTGTAGCTTAGTGGTAAAGCACTGTCTTGGTAAGACAGAGAGCGTGGGTCCGATCCCCACCAACGGCTCAAGTATAAAATATGCCACCCTAGCTCAGTTGGTAGAGCACGTCTTTCGTAAAGACGGGGTCCGCAGTTCGATCCTGCGGGGTGGCTCAAAATTTGACAGAAGCTTTTTTAATTGTTATAGTTTAATAAATTTGAAAATTAAATTTTAATTAAACTATATTAATATGTTCAGAAATCCTGATGTGTTTATCCCATCTTTGACGAATGTCTTAGATGAGTTCATCGCTACTTCTGAATTTTCTCTTAATATAGAAAGTTTAGAAGTGTTGAAAAAAATAGACCCAGAGGTTGGCTTTGCTTTAAAGAAGCTGACTTTTAATTATTTGGTTAATAGGGTCGAGTGTGAATGTCACGAAAGTAAAGATTATTTTATTTTACTTTTTAAAGCATTCTATGCTGAGACCAAGTATGTTAAACTAGTTTTTAACTTTTCAATCAGCGGTAGGTTTATTGGGGTTTTTGTTAATAACCTCAAGGTGGATCATTATTCGCCATATTTTAGGAAAAATCTCACTGATTTTTTATCGAAAAGAATCGAATATGGCAGAAAGGGAATTCTGCTTGAGAATGAGTTTGATTCTTTTCTCCATCTTTTTCAAGAGAGAAATGACGATTGCATTGGATTTGAAAATGTTTCTAGTGCTATCTGTTACGACTCTCGTGGCGTTGATTTCTTTATTAGTTTTCAAAAAGGAATCATGCCGATTCAGCTAAAAGGCCGAGCGATTTATTCTAGGCGTCACCACAAGTTACATCCAAGAGTGGCACTAATAATAATCGAGCTTGGCGAAGATTATGCTGAGATCGAAAAGAAAGTTCTTCTTAAGAAAGAAAGCTTTCTCGTTCAGTCAAAAATGGATTTGTTATAAGGCTGTATTTTTAATAAAATGCAGTCTTTTTTTGTTATAATATAAAAATGGTAGAAAATGAGAGTTTTATGATAGAAGAAAAAATAAAAAAATTAGAACAAGAGATAATTGCTCCAGATTTTTGGAGTGATAAGAATAAAGCACAAGCTATTTTGAAAGAACTTGCTGAATTAAAAAATCAAAAAGAAGGTTTGGGGAAATATGATAAAGGCAATGCTGTTATAAATATAATTTCAGGAGCAGGTGGCGATGATGCAGAAGATTTTTCTGCTATTCTTTTAAATATGTATATGAAATATGCTAATAAAAAAGGTTGGCAAATTTCTTTTATTCATGAACATAAAAATAATCATGATGGATATAAAAATGTTTCTTTTGAAATTTCTGGTAAAAATGCTTATGGAACTTTAAAAAATGAATCGGGAGTACATAGATTGGTTAGAATTTCGCCTTTTAATGCAAAAAAGCTTAGACATACTTCTTTTGCGTTAGTAGAAGTTTTGCCGAAATTTTCTAAATTAGATGAAAAAGATTTTATTATTCCGGAAAAAGATTTAAAAATAGAATTTTCTAAAGCTGGTGGTCCTGGAGGACAGAATGTTAATAAAAGAGAAACAGCGGTTAGAATTGTACATGTTCCAACTGGTTTTTCTGTGCATTCTTCGGGGCAGCGATCTCAAGAGCAGAATAAAGAAACAGCACTTTTTTTACTTAAAGCTAAAATTTTTAAAAAAGCAGAAGAAGAGAAAAAAAGTATAGAAGAAATATTCAAAAAGAGCTTTGGGACAGAGATAGAATGGGGCAATCAAATTAGATCTTATGTTTTACATCCATATAAAATGGTTAAAGATCACAGAACTGGTGTTGAAACTTCTCAAATTGATGATGTATTAAATGGAGAGCTTGATTTGTTTATTGAAGCAGAGAAAAATTTATGATAATATATAGTAGTGATTTACTTTAATAATGTTTCAAAAAAATATGATAAAGATTCTGTTGCACTGGATGATATTAGTCTAACTATTACTGCAGGTGAATTTATTTCTATTGTTGGACATTCTGGTGCTGGAAAAACTACTTTAGCAAAAATGATATTAGCAGAAGAAAAACCATCAGACGGTGTTGTTTTTTTTGAATCTGTAGATTTACATAAATTAGGAAATAAAGATTTAACAAAACTTCGTCGCCGTATAGGTGCAGTTTTTCAGGATTATAAATTACTTTCAAATAAAACTGCCTATGAAAATATTGCTTTTGCAATGGAAGCTGTAGGTAAGTCAGATCAGGAGATAATAAATAATGTTCCACACGTTTTGGAATTAGTAGATTTAAGTAATAAAACTTTTCATTTTCCTCATCAAATGTCTGGAGGAGAAAAGCAACGTCTAGCAATAGCCAGAGCAATTATAAATCAACCAGAAGTTATTATTGCTGATGAGCCAACTGGAAATTTAGATCCTGTAAGTACTTTTGAAGTTATTGAGATTTTAAAAAAAATTAATGACTTAGGTACTACTGTTATTTTAACTACACATAATAGAGGAGTTATTGATTCAGTTGGGAAACGAGTTATTACTATAGAAAAAGGTAAAATTATTAGAGATGATAAAGATGGTAAATATCTAATATAGTTAATATTATTAGTATAATTAATTTTTTATGATGAATAGATTAGAAAGAGTTTTAAAAGCAGGTTTTATTTCTTTTAGAAGAAATGGTTTAATTTCTTGGGCTTCTGTTCTAGTTGTTACTATTACTTTGTCTGTTATTATTTCTATTATTTTACTACAGACTATTTTGACTTTTTCTTTGAATCAAATAAAAAATAAAGTTGACGTAACAATTTATTTTGTTGTTGATTCCCCGGAAGTAAAAATTATGACTCTTAAAGAATCTATTGAGAAATTACCAGAAGTTGCTTCAGTTTCTTATACTAGCGCCGATGAGGCGTTAACTATTTTCCGTGAAAGACATTCTAATGATTATCCAACGATTCAGGCTCTTGATGAAATAAATGAAAATCCATTGGGTGCATATTTAAATATAAAAGCAAAAGAAGTTTCTCAGTATGAAAGTATAGCTAACTTTTTAAAATCTGATAATGCTTTGGTTCTGGGTTCTGCTTCTATAATAGATAAAGTTAATTATCATCAGAATAAATTAGTAATAGATAGATTAAATTCTATTATAAACGGCGCTCAGAGGTTAGGATTTCTTGTTACGTTGTTTTTGGTAATTATTTCTATAGTTATTACGTTTAATACTATTCGTCTTGCTATATTTATTTCTAAAGAAGAAATTGGTGTTATGCGTTTGGTTGGAGCAAGCAAAATGAGAGTCAGAGGACCGTTTGTTGTAGAAGGAGCAATTTATGGAACTATTGCAACATTAGCGACTATGGCTATTTTCTGGCCAATAACAGTATGGCTTGGGCGTAATATGACAGATTTTCTGGGTATTAATGTATATAATTATTTTATTTCTAATTTCTTTCAGATATTTATAATTCTTTTATTATCAGGTGTTCTTTTGGGAGTAATTTCATCTCTTCTTGCTATTCGTAGATATTTGAATAACTAAGTAATTTATTAATAAAAATATGCCAGAAAAAAATAATTGCAAATATATATTTGTTGTTGGAGGAGTTATTTCCGGAGTGGGAAAGGGTATAACTGCTTCTTCTGTTGGTCTTATTTTAAAAAACAGAGGATTAACTGTTACTTCTATAAAAATAGATCCGTATATAAATGTTGATGCTGGTACAATGAATCCAACAGAACACGGAGAAGTTTTTGTTTTAAAAGATGGAGATGAAACTGATCAAGATATGGGAAATTATGAAAGATTTTTAGGGATTGATTTAACTCGTGTAAATTACATGACAACTGGACGAGTTTATCAGACTGTTATAGAAAAAGAAAGAAATTTAGAATATAAAGGAAAGTGCGTAGAAGTTGTTCCGCATATTCCTCTTGAAGTAATTAGAAGAATAAAAGAAGCAGGTAAAAAAGTAAATGCAGATGTAGTGGTAATAGAAATTGGTGGAACTATTGGTGAATATCAGAACATGCTTTTTCTTGAAGCTGCAAGAATAATGAAAATTGAATTTCCAAAAGATGTTTTTTTTGTAATGGTTTCTTATTTACCTACCCCATCTAAAATTGGTGAGATGAAAACTAAACCAACTCAAAATGCTGTTCGCACACTTAATGCTTCTGGTATCCAGCCGGATATTCTAATAGCTCGAGGCGATACTAATTTAGATGAAAAAAGAAAAGAAAAACTTTCTATGTTTTGTAATGTTGTTGCTGATAGAATTTTTTCAGCACCTGACGTGGAAAGTATCTATGATATTCCAGTTAATTTTGAAAAAGAAGAATTATCTAAGAAAATCTGTGAGATTTTAGGAGTTATTTGTAAAAAACCAAATGAAGAAGCTTGGAAAAAATGGAAGAATTTTACTAAAAAAATTCACAATAGTACTGATACGGTAAAGATAGCTATGATTGGAAAATATTTTGAAACTGGTGATTTTATTTTGTCAGATTCTTATTTGTCTGTGATAGAAGCGGTTAAATATTCTGCTTATTCCCAAAATAAAAAACCAGTTATGTCTTGGCTTAATGCTTCTGATTTTGAGAAAGATTTAAGTAAGTTAAAAGAATTAAAAAAATATGATGGTATAATTATTCCAGGTGGTTTTGGTTCAAGAGGAATAGAAGGGATTATCTCAGTAGTAAAATTTGCTCGTGAAAATAAAATTCCGTATTTTGGTTTATGCTATGGAATGCAAATGATAGTAATAGAATATGCAAGAAACGTTCTTGGGCTTAAAAATGCACATACAAGAGAGATAGATCCAAATTCTAAAAATTTGGTTATAGATATTATGGAATCTCAGAAAGAAATTTTAAAAAATAATTTATACGGAGGCAGTATGAGATTAGGGGAATATAAGGCTTTTTTAAGAGATAATACAATCGCTAAAAATGCTTATAAAAAGAAAGAAATAGTAGAACGTCATAGACATCGCTACGAAGTTAATCCAGCTTATATAGCTGATCTAGAAGCTAAGGGATTAGTTTTTTCAGGACGTTCTCCAAATGGGCATTTGATGGAAATTGCTGAGCTTCCTAAAAATAAACATCCATTTTTTCTTGGTACACAATTTCATCCAGAATTTTTAGCTAGACCACTTTTGCCACATCCACTTTTTTCTGCTTTTATAAAAGCGTGTGGAAATAAAAATAAATAAAAACTATTTTTGTTTATTTTTTAGATTTTTTGCTACTTTCAAAACATTTTGTAAAAGAATAGCCACAGTTACTGGGCCTACACCACCAGGAACAGGAGAAACAAAACTTGCTATATTTTTTACTGATTCTAAATCTACGTCACCAACAATACTACCAGTAGATTCAGAAGTCCCAGCATCTATTATAACTACACCCTTTTTTATCATGTCACCGGTAATGTATTTACCTTTACCAATACTTGAAATTATTACGTCTGCTTTTTTTAAGAGTTTTTCTTTGTTTTTTGTTTTACTAGTAATTACATCAACAGAAAGTTTTCTAGAGCGAAGTAAATGTGTTACAGGTTTTCCTACTAAATCTCCTTGTCCAAGTACAACAATTTTTTTGTTAGTTAAATCTAATTTTATAGAATCTAAAATTACCATGCAGGCAAGAGCCGTTGGAAAACCAACAGGATTATTATTTTCGTAAAAGTTTTTACTAGCAAATTTACCTAAACAATCTACATCTAAACTAGTATCAACTGAATTTAAAATAACTTTTTTATCAAAATTTTTAGGAAGTGGTATTTGTATAATTATTCCACAAATATTTGGAACTTCACTTATTTTTCTAATTTCTTCTGTGAGCTTTTCTGCACTGATAGTTTTTGGAAATTCAGCTCGGTGGAATTTAATACCAACGTTTTCAGTTTTTTTTGCTTTCATGTTTACATATTGGACTGAAGCGGGGTCATTTCCAACTAACACATCGCAAAAGACTGGCTGAAAAGGCAAAGAACTTATTTCTTTTTTTACTTCTTCTATTATTTCTTTACTTATTTTTCTTCCATCAATTATTGTTGTCATTTTTATTATCTATATTATCACAACAATCTATTTTCAGCGACTTTTTAATATTTATTTCAAAATTTTTATAAAAGCTTGTGTATTTAAAAAAGCAGTTTTTATGGTAGAATGTTTTTATGGGAATACTTGAGATTATTATCCAAAAAGGTAGAAAAAGTGGTAAAGAAAACGAACCTTCTAATGTTATGGTTGGTAATATTGTGCCGATAAATTCAATGGAAACTAATGATTTTGCTGAGATATCTGTTGAAAAAGTTGTATTAAGGTTTTTAAAAAACATAGAATTACGTAATTCTCAAAAGGCTAAAGAAAACATAAAAGCGATGAATATTAAAAAAAAGCTAGATAATCGCTTGATGAGAATTCCAGAAGCGGAACTTCAGAATTCACTTCTTAGAATAATATATCAGCATAATCTTACATTTGGGCAAATATCTCGCTGGATAAAAATTGCACTTGTTAAATATAAAAAAGAAGATTCTGTTGATTTACAACGTGAAGTTGAATCTGTTTTACGTGGTGTTGAAAGTTGCAGTGAAGCTGTAAGTTCTTTAAAAAAAGAATTAGAATTAAAACACAAGAACGAGAATATTTTAATTGGAACTAATAATGAACTTGATGCTTTGAATAGTGTTGATCTTGTGGTTATGATAGAAAAAAAAGATGGCACTATGGAAATTCTTAATTTAATACAAGTTAAAAGTAGTTTAGATAAAGAAAGTGCAGAAAATATAATAAACGAACATCAAAAATATTTAGATGCTCTTCCTCAACTTGTTGGAATGTTAAATAAACAAGAAGCAGCGATGTTGGTAGAAGAAAAAATGAATTTAGATATTGTTGATATTGATCGTAAGGAAAATTTGGAACAGCTTACTTTATTTGGACTTGTTTTTGATCAGTATATAAATAATGCAGAAGATTTTAAAAATATTAATGCTAAAGATTTTTATGAATTTTTCAAAAAAGAAGGAGGAGTTTTAAGTCCGTTTACTGTTATGGGTATTTTAAAAAATCCAAAAGTTATTAACGAATATCGTAAAAATAATTATTTAAAAGGAAATAAAGAAATTGAAAAGTATTTAACAAAAACTGCAGATGAGATTCCTTTTACAGAAGAAGAATCTCGGGCTTTTCATGAAAAAAATCATATTCATACTATTACAAAAAGTACAAAAATCATTTCTATCGTGATGATTAGGGGAAATAAAATTTCTGAAAAAGAATTAAAGCTTCCATATTTAAATAAAGAAAAATAGTAGCTAATTTTTTAAATTTTTATTTTTTACTTAACAATTGACTTATTGTTGATTTTGTGGTAATTTTTGTATAGAATTCCAGAAAATCTGAATTAAATATAAACCTAAATAATCCTTTAAAGTTCATTAAAACTTAATAATTATGAAGACAAAAATTATGGCACTTTTTGTAGTGCTCATGCTGGGTTTTGCATTTACCCAGAAAACTAAAGCGCAACAGATCGTTATTTTGCAAGATATTTCTTGTAATGGCGGTTCTAACGGACATCTAGTGGTATTTCCCGATTTTGGGACACCACCTTACACTTATCTGTGGAATACAGGTGCAATTACACCAGACATTAATAATCTGGTTGCTGGGTTTTATGATGTGACTGTGACAGACGTTCTGTTAGTTACATCAGTGTACTCACAGAATTTATTTGATCCTGCTCCAATTGTGATTACGTTAGTTTCTCAAACTGATGTACTTTGTTTTGGACAAGCTACCGGAGCAATTGATATTTCGGTTGCTGGTGGAACTGGAGGTTTTCTCTTTGACTGGAGTAACGGTCAATTAACAGAAGATGTTTCAAACCTTTTTGCAGATAATTATGATGTCCTTGCAATTGATGCAAATGGATGCACATGTTATGCAAATTTTGTTATCACTGAACCAGCGACTGCTGTTCAAGTTTCAATTTCAACCACCGATGTAAATTGTTTCGGTTGGGGCGATGGAACTGCCACAGCTAATGTTGTTGGTGGCACTCCACCGTATACTTATTTGTGGAGTACAGGTGAGATCACTCCAGCAATTATTAATTTAAATGCTGGACCGTATTCTGTAACTGTTACAGATGCAAATGGATGTATAGATGTTGCTTCTGTGATTGTTAAACAACCATTAATGCCATTATTAGCTTCAGTTTTTTCTATTGACGTATCATGCGAAGGTGGAAATGCTGGAGCAGCAGTAGTATCTAGTGTTTTTGGTGGTACTCCACCGTATACTTATTTGTGGAGTACAGGTGCGATTACGCCAGATATTAGTAATCTTACTATTGGTATATATACTGTAACAGTAAGTGATGCAAATCTATGTGATTTCTTTACTTCAGTAACTATCAATGAGCCATCGTTACTTACTGTTGCACTCACTTCACAAACGAATGTGTTGTGTAATGGTACTTGGACGGGTGATGTTGGTGTTACTACAAATGGTGGTACTTTACCGTATGCTTATTTGTGGAACCGTGATGGATTCCTGTTTGCAAACACAGAAGATCTTACAAATATTCCCGCTGGGAATTATGATCTTTTTGTTACTGATGCAAATGGATGCATGGCAACACTAAATATCATTGTCACTGAACCAGCAACTGCTGTTCAAGTTTCAATTTCAACCACTGATGTAAATTGCTTCGGTTGGGGAGATGGAACTGCCACAGCTAATGTTGTTGGTGGTACTTCACCGTATACTTATTTGTGGAGTACAGGTGCGATCACACCAGCAATTATTAATTTAAATGCTGGACCGTATTCTGTAACTGTTACAGATGCAAACGGATGTATTGCAATTAATTCAACAATTATTGTCCAGCCGAACTTTCCAATTCAAATCACGACGACTCAAATTGATGTTTTGTGTTTTGGTGCAAGTACTGGCATGATTGATATAACTGATGTCACTGGAGCAAATGGACCTCTAGCTTATTTATGGTCTGGTGGCGAAACTACTCCAAGTATTAGTAATTTAATTGCCGGTATTTATTCGGTAGTGATTACTGATGCGACTGGATGTACAGGAAATGCTTCTGTTGTGATAACAGAACCAACTACTCTAAATATAATTCCAATCGCAATCACGCCAAGTGCGTGTGACGGAATAGAAAACGGTGGGATAGTGATTAACCCAACTGGTGGAACCGCTCCGTATATTTTTTACTGGAGAGAAATTAATACTGATTCAGTTTATTTCACTCAAAACATTTCTGGAATCCGAGGAGGGAATTACGAATTGACTTTAACCGATAACAACGGCTGTGAATTTACAGACACAATTTTTGTGCCGAACACTTTCACAATTCCAACCAACATCACACCAACTTTGTATGTGTGTAATGGTTTAACCGGAAGCGTCAGCATTAATTCGCCGTTAGCAGACTCAGCTTATTACTTTACGTATAGCTGGAATTCTACCTACAACACTGGTTCTTTTGTTACTGGTGATACACTGCCAACTTGGACGACATCCACAAGTTTCGTCGCTGGCACCTACATGATTACAGTAACAGATAATCAAACTGGTTGTGCTACTTACTACGCTGGAATTATTAATCAATCAGCAACACCGCTGGTTGTAAATCACACGCAACAAAATAATGCGTGTTACGAAGATAATTCTGGTGTAATCAACCTGTATGTTACAGGAGGTGATCCTTTACCAAATTACGATGTCATTTGGACTGGACCAAATGGTTTTACTTCAACTGCGTTCAGTATTTTTGGCTTAGAAGTAGGGAATTATACCTACACTGTTACGGACGACAGTGCTTGCACTGTTTCTGGAACTATTCAAATCGGGCCGCTACTTCCACTGCAAGGATACGCAACAAGTACAAATGTGCTTTGCAACGGAGGAACTACTGGAACTGCTGAAGTAAATTATTCAGGCGGAACCGGGCCGCTAAATTATCTGTGGTCCACTGGTGCGACAACGCCTGTAGTTTCAGGATTGATCGCAGGAAATTATTCTGTTACTATTACAGACAGTGTTGGATGCTCAGCAACAGAAAGTGTTATTGTCACTCAACCGGGTGGAATTATCGTTATTTTAGACTCTTCCAACAACATAAGTTGCAACGGCTACAGTGATGGAAATATTTTCCTGACTACTTCTGGTGGAACTGGAACGCTTAGTTATTCTTGGTTGCACAACGGAAATTTAACTCCGTTTGTAACTGAAGATTTAAACAATATTCCCGCAGGTTTTTGGGAAATTATTGTAACTGATGCAAATGGTTGCCAAGCAGGAATGACTTTTATCCTGACTGAGCCCACAGCTACTATGTTCACTGATTCAGTCCATTATATTTCCTGTAATAACGGAAATGATGGTTACTGGGAAATCACTGCCGTTGGAATTTACTCTCCATACGTTGTTATTTTTAGCACAGGGGACACAATCTCTAACGATACAGCAAATCTTTCTTTGTCTGGACTTTCGTCTGGAAGTTATTCTGCAATTATTTACGCAAACAATGGTTGTAATTGGTTTTTTGTTTTAACTCTAGATCAACCACTTCCAATGACTGTTAGCTTAGCTAACATCACTGATATTGTTTGCAAAGGCGAAAGCACGGGTTCAATTCTGTTAGACAATGTACATGGTGGAACTCCTCCATATACATATCTTTGGTCTAATTGGATGACCACTAATCCCATTATGGGAATTTCTGCCGGGACTTACAATGTAACTATCTCAGATTCATTTAATTGTACGATAGAAGAAACTCACGAAGTTTCCGAACCTTACAACTATATGAAATTTTTTCCAACTATTAGCACTACAACCTGCCAGCAGGCAGAAGACGGGCAGATTATGTTGGAAGAATGGAACATTGATGATAGTCCATACTTGAATTGGTTTCTTCTCTATGATTCTGTCGGTACACTGATTGATTCAGTGAACACTGGTGAGATTATCGGAAATCTTAAACCTGGAAATTACATCGGCACAGTTATTAACAGCGCCGGTTGCTGGGTAACGGATTCTTCGATTTATATCGGAAAAGGAGAACCTGACTGTATTCTTATTCCAAACTTAGTCACGCCAAACGGAGACGGCTTTAATGATGTCTTCCGTGTGGAAGGCGGATGTAACTACGATGAATTCTTGGTCGAATTATTTACTGACCAGGGAGAAAAGGTTTTTGAATCTTCCGAATGTGATTTCGTTTGGGATCCTGAAACCAGAAATGCTTTGCCAAATACTGTTTACTTTTATTTTATTGAAGTTACAGAAAACGGTAAAAGCTATCAATTCCAAAGTTCATTAAATATCAACTACTAAACAGAGAGGAGTTCTAAATGAAAACAAGAATTTTTATTGTAATCTTAATGATAATTTTTTGTTCCTCTTTGTACGGTCAAGTACAAGTTGGACAAGGAATTAATGACTTCTACCAAAAAGCGCCTGAGTTTCATAATCTTGCGCTACTTCCACTTCATTCCGTGCCAGCTGTTTCTCTTTTTGGAAACACAAGAATGGACGGATTTGAAAAACATCCAATGAATGCATCATTATTGTGTAGTGGTTTTCTTATAGACCATTTAGGAGCTGGTTTGAAAATTAATTATCAAACAATTGGCTTATCTACACAAACTGACATTCAGCTAGGTTTGGCTTACTATGTTTTTCTGAGTAAACCTACTGATGAGAAAAAAGGAGGCGACAAATTTTCTTTTTTCTTAGCAGGAAATTTCACTTTAGATGGAATACAAAAGAAAAATATTTTAGTCATTTATCAAAATGACCCAATGTTGGATGCAATACGAAATTTCAATCCAAGCATGAATGCTTCTGCTGGTATTGCTTTCCTTAGGGAAAATAAATACTATGCTGGAGTTTCAGCAAACCAACTTTTTCCAACTGAAACAAATTTTGGAAATCCGATTCTCGAAAACAAAAAAGAACGTTGCTATTATTTTTTGGGAAGTTACATTTTCCCATTAAGCCAGAAAAAAAATCTAGATTTAGAAGTCAATGGAATTGGCTCTACTTCTAATTTTTCTTACTGGGAATGGCAAGCGAGTTTAGATTTTCGTTTCCTAAAAATGTTTAGTCTCGGCACTGGGGTTAAATCCAACGGTTGCTTAAAGTTCAACCTTGGAATTACAGCTCAAAGTTGGGACTTTGGTTACATGTGTGGATTTGGTTTATGGAATCCCAGCACGGCTCATACTTACCAAAGTATGGAAAACGGAATTTTCGTTAGAAAAATCTTCAATGAAGGTAGGAGGAATAAAAAATGAAGGGTAAACTTTTTTTGGTGATAGTTGTCTTTTTAACAGCTATCACCAGCCTTCGGGCTCAAGAAACTGATCCTGACTATTTTTTCCTTCAGGAAAAAGACAGTCTCGTTTTTCTTCCTATCATTGAAGTAAACACATTCTTTGATGAATTCTTGCCAGTGATTATAAACAACGCTTTGTATTTTAATTCTGACCGAGTAAATCGTTCAGGAGACGAAGCTGAACTGGCAAGAAATGAAAACTTATACTCAGCAAGAAGGGGATACGACGGATATTGGGGTAATGTTGAAAAAAATTATTTTTGGAATTCTGATGATCAAACAGTGATTGTCGGATTCAATGAGGGTAATTTGTTTCAATATAAAACCTTTGGAAATGGGGATCTGTATATTTCATCTCTAATCAAAGGTAAATGGTCACCACCTAAAAAGCTAACTCCTCCAATTAATTCAGAAGGCCACGAACAGAGCATTGCTTATTTGAACGAGCTACTTGTACTTTCATCAGAAAGAGCAGGAAGCCAAAGCCATGATATTTATTGGACTAGAACTAGTTCTATTTATGAAGTTAAAGAACTAGTAGCTTTTCCCTACAACACTTCAGCAGACGAAATAGATGTAAGTTTGTCACCCGATGGCAGAACAATGTATTTTAGTTCTGACAGAAATGGGAATTATGACATTTTTATGTCTACTTTCGAGAATAGCATTTGGCAACAGCCAATTTGCTTACCAGCACCAATCAATTCTTCTGACGATGATAGTGGTTTCAGAAATTGCGATTCTGTTTTCTATATGGACTCAGATCGTAATGGAAACTATGACATTTTTGAAGGATATACTTGGCCAAGAAAGATTGATGTGAAAAAATTAATAGCTACTCTTGTAGAGAAAGAAGCTCAAAAAGATACACTATTAGTTGTTGAGAGGTCTACTATTCAGAAAAATATCGTAGCTGACGTTGACCCATCTCATGCCACAACCGCACAAGCGGATACAAGCATTGTCATTGAAGTAAACCAACCAAATCGTTTTGATTTGATCGATAATTATATGGATAGTGTTGGTAATATTCAAGAATACTATGCCAGAGTTCAAATTGGTGCATACTACAGATATTCTGTACAAGAATTTAAGAAAGTTCATCCATCTCTTAAAAACACGGAAGTTATTATTGAAACCGTGAAAAAAGAGAATGGTGGTACAATCCAAAAGTTCTTAATTGGACAGAAGTTTTCTAGATTAAAAGATGCAGCTCCCGTCCAAAGGGAAATGATTGACAAGCATAATATAAAAGACGCTTTCATCGCAGTCTACACCTTGGATAACAAAAGAGTTGCTATCTACAACACTGTCGAAGAAGAGTTTGTATTACTCTCCGGCGACAAGAAGCCAGTTAAGTTTTAATTTAAAAATTAGTTCATTCACATATCTAACGAGCCGGAAGAAATTCCGGCTTTTTTTATTTGGTTTTTATTTTCTAACTTTTAAATTTTATTTCTATTTTTTGGCTGGGAGACTAGGATTCGAACCTAGATAAACGGTTCCAGAAACCGTTGTCCTACCATTAGACGATCTCCCAATTTATGTTATTTTTGATTTTAACTCCTTCTTTCCTTTCGCTGTCTTATAATACTTTTCTGTATTGAAAGCTTTATATTTATCTTCATAAGTTTCAAAATATAAAATTTCAAATGGGACTCGATGTTTGGTGGACCTCACTTTTCCCGCATTATGATAATTTAATCTATTTTGTAAATTTTCTGTATAACCTACATATAAATTATTATCTTTTTTACTTTTCAATACATAAATATAATACATATTTGTTGTCCTACCATTAGCCTCGCCCGTAGGCTGGAGCCTACTGGCTACGGCCGAGGGACGATCTCTCAATACTCTTATAGATTAGTACAAAAAGGCTTTTTTATCAAATTTTGATATAATAAATTAATGGAAAAAGAACTTTTTGTTACGTCTCGCGGGATTATTTATCATGACGAAAAAATCTTGTTAGTTAAACATGATGAGAGTCTTGATTATTTTGCTTTGCCTGGCGGACATATTGAATGGGCAGAAGATCCAAAAGATTGCATTGAAAGAGAAATAATTGAAGAATTGGGAGTAAAACCAGAAATTGGAAGACTTTTATATGTAAATTCTTTTGTTAAAGATCAAAAACATGCTATTGAGTTTTTCTTTGAAATTATTAATGTTGAAGATTATTTAGATACAAAAAAATTAAAAAATAGCACACACGGTCATGAGATTTTTGAAATTAAATGGGTTGGTAAAAACGACGGGATTAAAATTTTGCCAAAAGGTATTAGTGAAGATTTTTTGAGTGGGAATTTATTAGCGGATAATGTTAGATTTTTGAAAGATTAAATTAATTAGATTAAATTTTTGTAATAATGTATTATTAATAGCAAATGAAAGAAGGTATTAAAAAAGCGGTAAAACACAAGTATTTCTGGCACTTTACTGGAGTTTCTTTATTTTTAGTTTTTTTGTTTTTATTTAGTACAGGCTTAATTTTTGGTGATGATATTTCTTATAAACAGGGGATAGATTTAATTACAGGAGATAAAGAAGAAGTTATTCCAACAGTTCCGCCTCTAGATAAAGTTGCATATGATTTAAAAATAGAAGAATTAGCTAATAATCCAGTTTTGCCAGTTCCTGAACCTAAGTTTGACCCAGTAACAGGCGAAGAAATTCCACCTCCAGCACCAAAACCAACTCTTTGGCCTGTTAAGACTGTTTACCCAAATGACGGCGCTATTTTGCCTTTTAGTAGAATAGTAGCTTATTATGGAAATTTATATTCTACGAAGATGGGAATTTTAGGAGAATATTCTGAAGACATAATGCTTGAGAAATTACAGAATCAAGTTAAAGAATGGGAATTAGCTGATCCTGAAACTCCAGTTATTCCAGCCTTGCATTATATTGCAGTAACTGCTCAAGGAAGTCCTGGAGAATCTGGAAAATATAGACTCAGAATGCCGGACAAAGAAATTGATAAAGTTTTAGCAATGGCAGAAAAGATAAATGCAATTGTGTTTTTAGATATTCAGGTTGGTTTGAGTACTATTCAGGATGAGTTACCTGTGTTTGAAAAATATTTTAAATTACCAAATGTGCATTTAGGAATTGATCCAGAATTTTCAATGAAAACTGGAGCTAGGCCGGGAACTGTTGTTGGAACTTTTGATGCAGTTGATGTAAATTTTGCAACGAGTTATTTGGCTAATTTAGTAAGAGAAAATAATTTAACCCCAAAAATTTTAGTAGTACATAGATATACTCAAAAAATGCTTACTAATTATCAAAATATAAAACCACTTCCTGAGGTCCAGATTGTTATGCATATGGATGGCTGGGGAGGAAAAGCAAAAAAATTAAATACATATAAGCAGTTTATTTATAAAGAACCAGTGCAGTTTACCGGTTTTAAGATATTTTACAAAAGTGATATTAAAACAGAAGGCACTACTATTTTTACACCAGCAGAGTTGTTAAAAGTAAGTCCTAAGCCTATTTATATCCAGTACCAGTAATATTAATCTAATAGTTTATTTAGTACAATTTTTTTGTTATAATTTCTTTACATGAGTATTTTTGTTGAAATTGGAATAATAATCTTAATTGCCACTGGTATCTCTATTATAATGCGTTTGCTTAAACAGCCGCTTATTGTTGGTTATATTTTGACTGGAATTGTAGTTGGTCCTTATTTTTTGAATCTAATAGAGTCTACTGGAGACTATTTAGATCTTTTTGCAAAGTTTGGAATTGCTATTTTGCTTTTCATTGTTGGACTTAGTCTTAAACCTGATGTTATAAGAGAGGTTGGTAAATCTTCTATTTTAGTTGGACTTGGTCAGGTTGCATTTACTTCTATTATTGGTTTCTTTTTAATAAAATTTTTAGGATTTGATTTTTTTCCAGCTTTTTTGGGAGCCATTGCATTAACTTTTAGTAGTACTATTATTGTTTTAAAACTTATTACAGATAAAGATGATTTAAATAAATCTTACGCAAAAATATCTATTGGAATGCTTTTGGTTCAAGATGTTGTTGCAATGATTGTGCTTTTGTTTTTGTCTGTTTCTAATTCGTCAGTTGTTCTAGATGGAAATATATTTTTAAATATTGCTTTGTTTTTTGGAAAAGGAATAGTTTTCTTTGGACTTTTGTATTTTGTTAGTAAATATATTTTGCCTAAATTTTTAAGTTTTATGGCAAAATCTCAGGAATTATTATTTTTATTTTCTATTTCTTGGGGAATTGGTCTGGCAGCACTTTTTCATACTTTAGGATTTTCTTTAGAAATCGGCGCTTTGGCTGCTGGTATTGCATTTGCTTCATCTCCTTTTTCTCAAGAAGCTGGTTCAAGAATGAAGCCATTGCGTGATTTCTTTATTTTACTTTTTTTTGTTATGCTCGGCTCACAAATGATTTTAGCTGATATTTCTGCTGTGATTTTACCAGCGATAGTTCTTTCTGTTTTTGTTTTAATTGGTAATCCAATTATTGTTTTTACTATTATGAATTTGCTTGGCTATAGAAATAGAACTGCATTTTTTACAGGCTTAACTGTTGCGCAAATTAGTGAATTTTCTTTGATTTTAGTTGCCTTGGGTAGCTCTTTAGGATATTTAAATAGAGAATTTGTTTCTTTAATAACGATGGTTGGAATAGTTACAATTGCTGGTTCTACTTATTTCTTTATTTATGCAGATCAGATTTATTTAAAATTAAAACCGTTTTTGCGTATTTTTGAATTTAAAAATAGAAAAATAAATAAAGAAGAAATAAATAATACAGAGAAAGATTTAATTGTTTTTGGTTATGACAGGGTTGGCTATGATTTTGTTAAAATAGCAAAAAAGATGGGAATAAATTATTCGGTAGTTGATTTTAGTCCAAATGCAATAGAATTGCTAGAAAAAAATAATATCCCTTGTTATTTTGGAGATGCAGAAGATATAGATTTTCTTGAAGAAGTAGGAATTCAAAAAGCAAAAATCATTGTCTCTACTATTCCTGACTTTAAAACTAATTTAAATCTAGTTTCTTTTTATAGAAATCATAATAAAGATGGAATTATTATAGTAATTTCACATAATATTAAAAATACAAAAGAGCTTTATCATCACGGCGCATCTTTTGTTGTAATGCCACATTATTTGGGAGCTAAACACGCTTCGCAAATGATAGAACATTATGCATTTCAAAAAGAAGGTTTTGAAAAAGAAAAACAACAGCATTTAGAATATTTAGAAGAGCGTCAGAAGAATACGGAATAAAAAAAGAGCCAATATTTTTTAAAAGGCTCTTAATATTTTTTTTATTTGGACTCCAAATTCCATCCATATAAAGCTAGCTAAAGCTAAACTTGATGCAAACAGAACCCAAGCGATTATTTTCCTTTTTTTGCTGATAGATCCATTTTCGCTTTTGTAATAAACATAAAGTAAAAATGGTTCAATAATAAAAAAAAATGGATAAAGAAAATAATGTCGAATTTTTTTTGGAAACAGATTTACTAATTTAGAAATCAAACTTTTTTTTACTTTTCCATTCCAATCTATTTTGAGACAATCAGAGATTGTAATAAAAATTAAATTAATAAGCACTATGATTCCAAAAGAAATCCCGGCTGTTAAAGCTTGACCAAAAAACTCCAATAGGAGAGGATTTAAAACAAGACGACACAAAAGTGATACCAGACAATAAATTAAAAATATAATATCTGGACTAATTGACTTGATTTTTTTTAGGTGGAATGCATTAATTTTTCCCACCAAACTTTGATTTTGTGGGGAATTCATAATGATCTCCTTTTATTTTAAAGAACGAATATCGCTCTTTTTCTAACTCAATCCTAGCATTTTTGTAGTTTTTTTCAATTAAATTTATTCACTTTTTAATTTATTGTTTTTAGTGTAGAATTGATTAATGGAATCAAAAAGGGATAGAAAAGTTTGGAGTTTAATTAGATTAAAGCAAAGTTACGCTAATGCTTTTCGTGGTATGAAGATTTTTCTTGCTACTACTCCAAATTTGTATATATGGCTTACTTTTATTTTGTTAGTAGTAATTTTAGGTTTTTTGTTTCATGTTTCTGGGTTAGAATGGATAGCTTTAATTTTTGCAATAAGTTTAATAGTTGTTGCAGAGGCTTTTAACACAGCGATAGAAATAGATATAGATTTAACTTCTCCTGAGTATCATCCATATGCAAAAGATACAAAAGATGTTGCAGCTGCAGCTGTTTTATTATCCATATTTTTTGCTATAATAGTTGGAATTATAGTGTTTTTACCAAAGGTCATTTTTTTATTAAGTTAATTTTTGCAGATTATTAAATTTGTGATATAGTTATAATTATGAAAAAAATACAAATAGTTTTTATAGTTGTCGCAGTCTTTTTATTAGGTTATGTTGTTTTTATTTCAGATCGTAATTCTGAAAATATTCCTTTGCAACCTACTCAGAATGTTGGGGAAGATATTAATATTATTCCTGTTCCTGTTCCTGGAGATGAAGACAATACTCCACAGCCTGTGCCAAATCCTGGAGGAAAATATGATGCCTTTGCAAATTGTATAACAGAAAAAGGAGTAAAGTTTTACGGAGCGTTTTGGTGTTCACACTGTAAGGCAAATAAAGATATGTTTGGTACTTCAGTGAATTTAATTCCATACGTAGAATGTTCTTCTGAAGATGGACAAAGTCAATTACAAATTTGTAAAGATCAAAAAATTACTGGTTATCCAACATGGAGATTTGCAGATGGAACTGAGCATTTAGGAGAAATTACTTTTGAAATTTTAGCTGAAAAGACAGGTTGTGCTTTACCTCAATAAAATTTTACTTAAAATAAGTAAACAGACAAGATAAGAAAATCATGTTGATATTTAAAGTTTTCAAAGTAAATAGCATCATAAGAGATGTAAAAGAAGCATCTAATGATCCAGTTAAATTTGGATCTAAGCTTATGCTTAAAAAAACACAACTTAGTTTGATTATTTCTTTGTTAGTTTTTGTTTTTTTACTAAGCTTCTTTTATATTTTTGGCTATACTAATTTAGTTATAAATTCTTATGGGATATTTAAATTTCTCTTTTGGCTTTTATTAATTCCTTCTCTTTTTATTATTCCACTTCTTTTTACTTTAATTAAAGCTGTTTCTAACACAATGAAAAGTTTTCCGAAAGAGGTTTCAGCTAAAGAGATAAAATAAAAACAAAAAATCCAGCTTAGCTGGATTTTTTGTTTATTTTCTTTCTCTTCTATCATATTCATCATCATCATCTTTTGTTTTTTCTTTTTCCTCGTTTTCCAAAATAATATCGCAATTGAAACATTTATTTCCATATTGGCGAAGTCCACATTCTGGACAAACTTTATCATCGGTAGTTTCTTCTAATTCTTCTTCATTTTCGTCGTTCATATATTTTTTAAATTTACTTAGATTTATTATTAATTATTATAATTTCTATAT
>JBDRFV010000043.1:0-26263 GCA_043818335.1 Patescibacteria group bacterium | reverse complement strand
TGCTACTACAGTTCCTGCTAAACAATTAGCTGCACTTGTTGCAATTCTGTAATTAGTTGTTCCAACATCTCCTGCATCAGGATCAGAATAGTTTGCAGATAAAGTTGGAGTATTGTCATTTGTACTTGAACCACTTGCTGGTGATACTAGAGTTGGAGCATTAGGTGCAGTATTTCCACTAGTATAAGTAACAGTTATATTTATATTATCGATAGTTGCTGTTCTAGAACCTGTAGCAGTTGCTGAAATTACAAAACCAAAATTTGAAGAATTAATATCAGCAGACGTCCAAGTTAAACCCCACAAATCAGAAGTACTTCCATAAGTCACAAGAGTGTCACCATTTGCCCAACTTGCTCCAGCAGAATGATCTGTTCCTCCAATAACTCCACCTTTAACTAATTTTAAAGAAGAATCTTTTATTTTATTTCCAACAGCACCATCTCTTGTTATAGATACTTGGATACCATTAATCACCGATCCAGCAGGAATAGCAAAACCAAAATTTGTTGCTTTTAAATATTGAGTAGTTGTGCCAGTTGTCAGTGCTGCAGTTGCATAAACACCATTTAAAGTTTGCGCATTAAATGGATTTGTCCAAGCTAATGTTCCAATAGTGGCATCATTCGTAAAAGTTCCACCATTATTTGGACCACTTGTTGCAGCTTCGACATTTAAAGAAAAGCCTAAGAAAGAAAAAGCGACAACAAAAATTAATAAAAAATTAATAAATTTTTTGGAAAAAGACATATATTTATATTTATTCATTAAAGTAATAATTAACTTAATTATAATACAAAAAACACACTTTTTTTAGTAAAAACTGTTAATAACTATAAGTTTTTATATAAGACTTTAACATAACTATATATAGTTATATATATGTATATGTATATGTATATGTGCGCCGGGTAGGATTCGAACCTACGTAGCCCGAAGGCGATTGATTTACAGTCAATTGCGATTGACCACTCCGCCACCGACGCATGTATTATAAATATAATAATTTTTTAAAAGCATTACCACTTTTATAAGACTTTATCTTTTTCTCTCTTAAATATGCTTCTTTCTGATTATTAAATTTTTCACAATAAACAACTTTCCAAGGCTTGTCTTTAACTGTAGCTGTATTATAACCTTTATTATGTTCGAGTAACCTTCTTTCTATATTATTAGAACAACCAATATAATATTTATTACCTTGAACACTTTTTAATATATAAACATACCACATTTAAATAAATTACAATTAACTCCACCCCGCCATGGCGGGGCAAGCTCCGCCACTTTACCTCGCCAAAGGCGACGGCGACGCATGTAAATAAAATAACACAAAATTATCTTTTTTGCACTATTTTATTTTAAATTTAATCTTTTTTTATTTAGCTAAGCTTTTAGATTTTAAATTAATAGAGCTTTTTATTTTACTTCTTTTTGTTTCTATTAAAAGCTCACTATTTTTTACAGATACAAAAACCGTATCGTTCTTTTTTACGCCATTTGAAATAATATAAGAAGCAACTGGATTTAAAATTTTTGTCTGAATTAATCTATTAATTGGTCGTGCACCGTAATGTGGATTATATCCTTCTTTCGCTAAATAATTTAAAGCATCTTCAGAAATTTCCAAACCAATATTTTTAGACAAAAGTCTGTCTCGTACAACTTGAATTCTTAAATTAACTATTTCTCTTATTGCCTGTTCTGATAAAACATCAAAAACAATAGTCTCGTCTAATCTATTTATAAATTCTGGACGGAAATTTTCTTTCAGTGCTTCCAAAACTTTTTCTTTCATTAAACTATAATCTTCTTTATTTGATTTATTTGTAAATCCGATAGATTCCATTTTTTCTACAAACTGTGAGCCAATATTCGAAGTTAAAATAATAATTGCATTTTTAAAATTAACTATTCTACCTTTTCCGTCTGTCAATCTTCCTTCATCAATAACTTGCAGAAGCATATTAAAAACTTCCGGATGTGCTTTTTCTATTTCATCAAATAAAATTACAGCGTATGGTCTATGTCTAACAGATTCCGTAAGTTGCCCAGCTTCGTCATGACCAATATAACCTGGTGGTGAACCAATAAGTTTTGAAACAGAATGTCTTTCCATATATTCAGACATATCAACTCGAATCAACGCTCTGTCATCGTTAAACATAAACTGACTTAGAGCTTTTGTTAATTCTGTTTTTCCAACTCCAGTTGGACCTAAAAATATAAATGAACCAATTGGCCTATTTGGATCTGAAATTCCAGCACGAGATCTTCTAATAACGTCTGCGATTCTGTGTATTGCATTATCTTGACCAACCACTCTTTTCTTTAATTCATCTTCCATTCTTTCTAATTTTGCTCTTTCTTCTTCTAGCATTTTAGTCAACGGAATTCCTGTCCAGCGAGCCACAACTTCAGCAATATCTTCAGATGTAATTTCTTCTTTCAAAATTCTTCTAGACTTTTGTAATTTTTTTAATCTATTTAATTTTGTTTCTAACTCTTTTTTAAAAGTAGGAATTTTACCATATCTAATTTCAGCAGCTTTTGACAAATCAGCTTTCATTTCTGCGTCTTCTGCTTCTAATCTAAAAGCTTCGAGTTCTTTTTTTACTACACTTATTTCTATAACTAAGTTCTTTTCATTTTTCCATTTTAATTCTAACTCTTTTGTTTTTTCAGATAAATTTCCTATTTCTTTATCTATGTCTTTTATTCTAGATTTAACGTTTTTTTCACTCTGCTTTTTTGATCCAGAAACTGAAATCTCTTTTTTGAGAGCTTCTTTTTCAATTTCTAAACGCATTATTTTTCTATGAGCATCTTCTAAAATTGGTGGCTTATTTTCAAGAGAAATTTTTAAAGAAGAAGAAGCTTCATCAATTAAATCCACAGCTTTATCTGGTAAAAATCTATTAGTTATATATCTAGTAGATAAATTTACAGCAGAAATAATAGCATCATCTGTAATTCTTATTCCGTGAAAGAGTTCGTATTTTTCTTTTAATCCACGCAAAATTGCAATAGTATCTTCAACTGAAGGTTCGTCTATGTAAACAGGCTGAAAACGTCTAGCTAATGCTGGATCTTTTTCTATATGTTTTTGATATTCTCTTAAAGTCGTAGCACCAATAGCTCGTAATTCACCACGAGACAAAGTCGGCTTAAGCATATTGGAAGCATCCATTGTTCCTTCTCCTCCACCAGCACCAACAATAGTATGAATTTCATCAATAAATAAAATTATCTTTCCCTCTGCCCTTTCGATTTCTTTTAAAATTCCTTTTAATCTTTCTTCAAACTCACCTCTATATTTCGTTCCAGCAATAAGTGAACCTAAATCAAGAGAAACAATTTCTTTTTCTTTTAAAGATTCTGGCACTTCGCCTTTCATAATTCTCTGTGCTAAACCTTCTACAACTGCAGTTTTTCCAGTTCCAGCTTCACCAATTAAAATTGGGTTATTTTTAGTTCTTCTAGATAAAATCTGCATAATTCGCATAATTTCATTATCACGTCCAATTACTGGATCTAATTTATCTTCTTTAGCTAACTTAGTTAAATTTCTGGTATATTTTAAGAGAAGTTTAAATTTTTTAGGCTCGGTAATGCCAGTTATATTTTGACTACGAAATTCTTCTAAAATTTTTAAAACTGGATCTTTTTGTATTCTAAATCTTGATAACATTTCACGAGCTTCTCCTGGAACTTCTAAAATAGCAATAAACAAATGTTCAGTTGAAACAAAATTATCTTTTAAATATTCTGAAAGTTTTACAGAATGTTCTATAGTTTGAGCTAAATCTGGAGTTAAAAATATCTGATAAGCTGGTGACAAAGTGCTTTTTGATTCTGGCAATTCAATGGCCTCTAAAACAGAATCAGCTAAAAGAATCGTATCAACTTCTAATTTATCTAAAATAGAATTAACTATACTTTCATCTTGGACCAAAAGTGCGCAAAGAAGATGAAGCGAAGAAACATGATTCTGCCCTCTTTCAATTGCTAATTCATGCGCTTTTTTTATTGCCTCTTTTGCTTTAGTTGTAAATTTATTTAGTGGTGGCATAAATTTAATTATTTTTTATTTTACTTTGCTTACTCTATTGGTGGAGTATTTTCTGGGTTTTCTGGATCGAGAATTGGATCTGGAACAATTTTAGCTTCAGCTAATTCAATAACTGTAAAATCTTTTTCTTGAGTTACATTAGATACTTTTTGTTCACCTAAAATACTTTTCACTATATAAATCTCTCCTTCTTTTGGAGCATCAATAAGAGATGCAATAACAACTTTATTATCGCCTAAAAATAAACCCGTTCCTAAAATTTTATCTTTATCTTCTGTTTCACCTTTTAAAAATAAATTAACAGTAAGCGGTTTAATAGCTTTTAGTTCTTCAAGTAATTTTTTCTGTTCTTCTGATAAAGCTTGTTCTTTTTTTGTATCAATATTTACAGGGACAATTTTTTCTACGGTTTCTCTGATAACTCTATTTATAGGTAAAGAAACTGAAGCTGGTGCTTCCTGCATTAAACTTGTAGTAATAATACTTGTAGCGATAGAAACTACAAAAGTAATCAAAACTAAAAGCATTACTAACTGCGCTTTATTTAAATCTTTTATATCCATACTCTAATGATACCACTTTTTAAAAAAATTAAAACTTAATTATTTTATCTAGACAGACATAAAGTCAATATCTTTTTTGTATTCTGAATATTTTGGGAATTTTTCTTCCGCACTTTCAGTCATATGTTGATTTTCTACAAAATCACGGTAATAATCTCCCGCTTTTATTAAAGTTCCTCTGGCAATTTTAAATTCAGGGGAAGATTGATCTGATAATCCTAACGTTTTTTCTATATAATTATTTATATATTGTTCTCCGCTCTTCATATAATCTTCATACATTTCAAATGCTTTCTTAGCATCTTCTCCAGATTCTTTTATAGCTCGTTCTTTTTTTAATTCAAACCTTTTAAATTTTTCCTCAATATTTGATTTTTGAACTTCTGGATCATTTAATTTTTTTACATGCTCTTGTGTATTTTTAACATATTGATCAATGTTTACTATGTTTACTGGACTTAGCTGAAGAACAAAATCCTTACTACTGATTTTCATATCAGTTTTTATTTTATTCATCAAATTTTCAAAAACTTTTTTTTGTTTGTCATAATTTTCTTTTGCAGATATAAATTTAAGATCAGTCTCCTTTAACCCAATATTATCTTTAAAAATCTCAAACAATCTCTCAGTCTCTTGTGCAGCCTCAACTAAAGAATTAAAATTAAGACTTTCCTTTATCCTTCCTAAATACATTATATTTTTTTCTGAAGAAATTTTATCAAAATAATTTTTATCTCTTTCTTGCTCTGCTAATTTATTTTTAACTGGATGACCCAAATCAAACTTCTCCATTAATTTATCTAATTCAACATCAGTCTCTAAGTTTCCTTGAGTGGACTTAACTCTAACGTACTCTCTAGGATGTTTTTCATCGGTTTTTTGTATATCACTAATTATTTCTACTTTAATAACTCCAGAACCTCGGGCTCGAAGATCAAAAATAGAGCCTATTTTATATAAATCTCGATTAATTTCTACATTTTCTGTGTTTTGACTTCCAACTTCATTAATTTGATCTGAAAAATCTGCTGTAGTTTCTTTAATTTTTTTATCAACATCAGCTGTTATAGCTTCCAATTCATCTTGATTTCCGCCCATACTTTTAACTTGTTCAATTTTAGATTTACTTGTCTCTCCAACACTCTCCGCTTTATCAGAAAGTTCTTGCAATTTTTGTTCAGCTATTTCAACAAGATCTTCATAGCCAAAACTTCTTGCCTCTTTGACAAATTCTTCAATATCTTTTGGTTTATCCAAACCTTCTAATCTTTTTTTAAAAAAATCTTTTTCTTCCATATAAATATACTATTCTTTATTTTTTAATATAGATGCCCGAATCGCATCAATTTTTTTATCTTCAAGCTCTTTTATATAATTAATTATAATACTCTTACGCTCTTTGTCAAGTTCTTCCAATTTTTTTATAGCTTCATTGTATATTTCTTCAATTTTTTTAGCTTGTTCTTGTGGTGTCATAATTTTAGTTCTCCGCCATTTTTTCTCTGATAATTTTTTCAATTTCATATGGATTATTTATATTAGGAAAACTAACTTCTACTTTGTCAGTCCCTGCAGTGTCAAAATGAATATCCCCAATACCATATATTTTTTGACCAAAACTTTGATTTACTTCCATATTTTGAATTTTCTCAAATTCAACAAATTTACGTGATGTCGAAAGTAATTTATATTCTCTCGCCACGCCACTTTCTAAAACATAAAAAGTCTCAGCACGTCTAGATATTTCTCCCATTAAAAATACAAAAATACTAATTAAAATAATAATTGCCCCAACCATTATATTTGCTGGCAAAAATAAAATAAAAAATACCCCAAATATAATAAAAAGAATTCCAAAAAAATAAAATCTCAAAAAACCCATATAATGTGGATGCATTTTTTTAACAATTTGTTCTTGTGGTGTCATATATGTTAATTATACCACTTTTCTAACTTTTTCAAAATTTGATCTAGAGCTTTAATTACATAATCCAAATCTTCTTTTTTAGTCTGTCTACCTAGAGAAAACCTCAAATTATTTCTTCTTTCTTCTCCCTTCCCTTTGGGAAGGGCTGGGGATGGGCTTGATTTACAAGCACTTTTTTCTGAAACATAAATCCCCCTTGCAGACAATTCTAAAACAAGTAAATCACTTGGAATTTTTTGAACAGAAATATTTATATTGTTAGGCAATCTTTTTTCTAAATCACCGTTTAATTTTATTTCAAAATCTAATTTTAATAACTTATCTAAAAAATAATTTCTTAAATTAATTAATCTAATACTTTCTTTATTCTTTATTTTTTCTGTAATTTTTAACGCTTCTGTAAGTCCTACTATATTAACTAAATTTTCTGTACCAGGTCTTAAATTAAATTCCTGTTCTCCACCAAATAAAATTTGGTTAACACTAGATTTAGCTTTTCTTTTTACGTACAGAACACCTACGCCTTTTGGTCCATAAATTTTTCCAGAATTAAAAGACATTAAATCTATTCCTAATTTTTCTGTGTTAATAGCCAAATAATTTACAGCTTGAGTTGCATCTGTATGGAATAAAACTTTTTTAGAATTTATTTTATTAAAATGTCTGATTTCTTTTGCAATTTCCTGTATTGGCTGAATTGTGCCGATTTCATTATTTGCATACATAACTGAAACAAGTACAGTATTTTGTTTAAAAGCTTTTTTAATTTTTTTCGCGTCTATAATTCCATTTTTTTCAACCTGCACAAAAGTAATTTCTGCTAATTTGTTTTTTTTTAAATATCTACAAGTTTCTAAAACAGAAGCATGCTCTATATCTGTAGTAATAATATGCGGAATCTCCCTTCCCTTTGGGAAGGGCTGGGGATGGGCTGAGCGAAAAAATATGTTCTGGTTTTTTACTATTCCTAAAATAGCCAGATTATTACTTTCAGTAGCACCTGACGTAAAAATTATTTCATCAAAATGCGCACCTAAAATTTTAGCTACTTCTATTCTATTGCTTTCTAAAATATTTTTATTTTTAATACCCAGATCATGTATTGCGCTAGAATTTGCAAAATTTTCTTTTAAAATTTTACTCATAGCTAAAATAACAGACTGGTTTACAGGTGTCGCAGAAGCATTATCTAAATAAATTTTCTTTGATTTTTTCACAAAAATAGTATATATTAAAACGATATGAATATAAAGCTTGAAATCGCTTTTTTTGTTTTAGCTGGAATCGCTATCTTAGCAGGTGGTTTTTGGGTTATAAAAACAGAAAAACGTTTAAAAAAAATTTTTCTAGGTAAAAAAGCTAAAGATCTAGAAGAAACTATAAATATTCTAGCTCAAGATATTTCTAAATTAAAAATAGCAAAAGAAAAAACAGAAAAAGATTTAGAAGAAATAAATAAAAAATTAAAGAAAAGCATAAGAGGACTTGAAACTATAAGATTTAATCCTTTTCCAGACCAAGGAAGTAATCAAAGTTTTGCAATAGGAATACTAAACGAAGAAAACGATGGAGTTGTTATTTCAAGTTTATATTCAAGAGAAAGAATGAGTATTTTTGCAAAACCAATTAAAAACGGAAAATCGGATCACGAGCTTACTAATGAAGAAAAAGAAGCTCTAAAAAGAGCCGAAGTAAAATAATAAATTAAATAATGAATAAAAAAAATGAAAAAACAAATATAGAACGACCTCCAATAGTCGTAGTAATGGGACATATTGATCATGGAAAATCAAAGTTATTAGATTATATTAGAAAAACTAATATTGTAGAAAGTGAAGCTGGAGGCATAACTCAACATATTTCAGCATATGAAGTTGTGCAAAAAGATGAAAATAATAAAGAGAAAAAAATAACTTTTCTGGACACTCCTGGACATGCTGCTTTTTCTAAAATGAGAGAACGTGGTGCACGTGTAGCTGACGTAGCAATTCTTGTTGTTTCAGCGGAAGATGGAGTTAAGCCACAGACGATAGAAGCTTGGAAGACTATTGAAGCAAGTAAAACTCCATGCATAGTTGCAATAAACAAAATAGATAAACCAGGTGCTAATATTGAAAAAACAAAAAATGAATTAGTAGAGAACGAAATTTATATAGAAAATTATGGCGGAAAAGTTCCATGTGTAGAAATTTCTGCAAAATTAGGAACAGGCGTAGATAATTTGCTTTCTTTAATTTTAGTTCTAGCTGAAATGGAAGATTTTACTGGAAACCCGAAAGAAAACGCTTCTGGAATCGTCATAGAAGCAAATCTTGATTCTAAACGTGGCATACAAGCTACTTTAATTATTACAAATGGAACTCTTAAAAAAGGAATGACTGTAGTTGTTGATGATGCTGTTTGTTCTACGAGAATTATGGAAAACTTTTTAGGTAAAGTAATAAATGAGGCAAGTTTTTCTTCTCCAATTAGATTAGTTGGATTTAGTAAAGCACCAAGCATTGGAGCTATTTTTAAATCTTTTGATAAAAAACAAGAAGCAGAAGAATGTTCAAAAAATTTCAAAGCAAATATAAATTGTGAAAAAATTACACAAAATAATAATGAAGAAACAGATAAAAAAATAATACCAATAGTACTAAAAGCTGACGTATCGGGATCAATAGAAGCAATAGAAAAAGAAATAAAAAAAATTAATAGTGAAAATGCAGAATTTAGAATAATACAAAAAGGAGTTGGTTTAATCTCTGAAACAGACATTAAAGCATTACTTTACTGTGATAATCCTATTGTTATTGGTTTTAATGTAAAAGCAGATAGAAATGCTACAGAATTAGCCGAAACTAAAAATATAACAATTTCTTTTTTTGAAATTATATACAAAATGACTGAATGGCTTCAGGAAGAAATGGAAAAAAGAAGACCAAGAATAGAAACTGTAGAAATAACAGGAAAAACAAAAATTCTAAAAGCTTTCAGTAAAACAAAAGAAAAACAAATTCTTGGTGGTAAAGTAATAGAAGGTAAAATTAATCTAAATGGAACTGTAAAAATAATCAGACGTGAAAACGAAATTGGTAAAGGAAAAATTGTAAATCTAGAAAAAAATAAAAATAAAACTTCAGAAATTGAAGAAGGGTTAGAATTTGGAATGATGATTGAATCAAAAATTGAAATTGTCCCAGGAGATATTATTGAATCATTCGCTGTGATGCAAAAATAACTAATTATAAAAAAATGTCACAAAGAACCTTAAAAGTAGCAAATTTTATAAAAGAGCTCTCAGCTCAATTTTTAGGAAGAGAAAACAATAGAACTTCTCTTATTACTGTTACAAAATGTGATATATCTCCTGATATTAAAAAAGCAACAATATTTTTTACAGTTTTACCAGACTCAAAAGAACATGATGCACTTGAATTTTCTAAAAGAAAAAGATCAGAATTACGTGAATTTCTGAAAAAAAATATGAAAACTAAAGTAATTCCTTTTATAGATTTTGCGATAGACAGTGGTGAAAAACACAGACAAAAAATTGACGAATTACTAAGAGAAAAGTAATATAAAGATAGTAAAGAATAAAAGGCCTGGTAGCCAAGTGGTAAGGCAGAGATCTGCAAAATCTCTATACGCCGGTTCAATTCCGGCCCAGGCCTCTAAGCTGTAATTTAAAAAATAAATATTTATAAATTATAATTTTAAATGCCCGAGTGGCGGAACTGGTATACGCGCACGACTTAAAATCGTGTCTCGCAAGGGATGTGGGTTCGATTCCCACCTCGGGCACCAAAATAAATTTATTAAAATAATTTCCGCCCATAGCTCAGCTGGTAGAGCACTCGCCTCTTAAGCGAATGGTCGTTGGTTCGAACCCAACTGGGCGGACTCTGCTGGAGTGGCGGAATTGGTATACGCGCTAGTCTTAGGAACTAGTGCCGCAAGGCTTGAGGGTTCGAGTCCCTCCTCCAGCACAAAATAGATATGTAATAATTAAGTCTTTAGTACGGCTTAATATATAATAGAAGCATTAAAATAACATTATTATAAAGTATTTTAACTACTTGACATTTGTTTTTCTTTGTGATACAATACACTCATGAAAAAATTAATAAATAAAAACTTAATATTTGTCTTCGCAATATTTGCGTTAATTTTAAGCTTTTCTTTAGCTAATACAGTTCTAGCTTCAACTGTTACAGTTGGATTTGGTGCTACTAATACATTAGTAAGTAGTGGAGATGTTGGATATGGTAGTAATAATAATACTAATACTAATAACAATAACGGAAACACTAATCCTAATAATAATAACAATAATAATTACCAAAACACTAATCAAATTCCTGTTATTACTTCTATCAGTCCAAGTTCTGCAACAACTGGAACTAGCGCAAAAGCTATAACAATAACTGGATACAATTTTATCCCAAGTTCTGTAGCAAGATGGAATGGTAGTGACAGAGACACAACTTACATAAGTCCAAATCAACTTCTTATGTACACTACAAGTACTGATATGAAAGGTTTAGGAAATTATGCAATAAGTGTTTACAATCACACAACAAACGGTGGAGTCTCTAATGTAAAAACTTTTACATTAAACAAAAAAGTTGCAGCAGCTACTTCAACAACAAAAAAGCCAACTGCAACTACTACTAAAAAACCAGCAGAACCAACTTGCGTAGCAGAAACCGATGACAGCAAAAACAATTTAACAGCAAGTGCAATATTTGGATCTGATACTTTCTTACCAACAAGTTTTCTAGGATGGTTACTATTATTTATATTAATTTTCTTAATAGTTATAATTTGGAGAAAGCTTAATCGCAAAGGAGAACAATATCAAAAAGAAAAAAAATATAGAGATCCAACAGAGTTAAAACACGCTTAAAAACCTTATAAAATAAAGCAAAAAGTCAGCCCAATAGGGTTGACTTTTTGTGTTTAATGTGATATACTTTACTTAGTATTTTGCTATTTGAAAAACAAGTTATTTCTTAAAAATTAATTTGTTTATCTTGTTGATTAATCCCCTTTTAGTCACTAAAATAAACAAATTAAAATTTAATTAATTAACTTAAAAATTGGAGGACATAAAAATGAAAAAACTGAAAAAGTTTTTTACGGATCTTTTTGAAAAAACTGCCGATCAAGAAGCAGCTATTGCAAAAAGAAAAGCCGACAAGGCGCTCGCGACTGCTGCGAAAAAAGCAGACAAAGAAAAAAGAAAAGCAGATAAAAAAGCTGCGTCAGATAAAAAAAGGGCTGATAAGGCAATTGCAACTGCTTCAAAAAGGGCAGAAAGAAAAGCGAGACGTCAGGCAAGAAGAGATGCGATTAAGAAAAGAATCGCTGATTTTCGCAAAAAAATTGCCGACAGAAAAGCTACCAGAAAAGCTGCCCGGGCAAAAAAATGGGCTGACAAGGCAACTGCATCTGCAATAAAAAAAGCAGAGAAGGCAAAAAGAAAAGCTGAAAGGGCAGAAAAAAAAGAAGCAAAGAAAGCCGCTAGAGCAGAAAAAATAACCAGTGAGGTTATGAAAAAAATGAGAAACAAAATAAAACTTTTTTTGCTTGTTCTAACGGTTATACTTTTGGTAATGAGTTCTATATTATCAACAGTAACTTTCTTAATTATCCTGGCAGTTACGATCGCTTTTGTAGGGGTATTTCTTCTGCAAGGTTTCAAAAAAATCTCTGCAGATCCACCAGAAGTAGGTCAATTGACTGTTCTTGGGAAAAGGATAGAAGGAAATTACCTAAAAGAAGGTTGGCATTTTCTTCCTCTTTACCCATTCTGGTTTGGTATGATCTTAGTTAACGTTGAGAAAAAAACGGTAACTATAGTAGCAGAGACGGTAAGAACACCTGACCGTGCAAATTCCAAAATTCCAGTATTCATTGCTTACAGACCGGTAAATTCCTTGCTTGTTAACTATTTAAATAGCAAAGGAGAAAAGGGTGTAGAGGAGCAAATTCTTGGAAAAATCGAAGAAAGGATTCGTGAGTGGGCAATGGGACAAGAAGAAGGTCCCGCTGACTGGATTGAGTTAAACCAATCAAAACTGGAAGCTACGAGTATTCTGGTAACAAACTTGGCCAAAAATTCTATCACAAAAGTTCCGCTGTTCGCCCAGAAAGTTCCTACTTGGATCTGGTTAAGATATTATTCTGAACCAAAACCAAAAAAGTTCTTCAAAAACGAGAAAAAGTGGACTGCTAGAAACTGGAAAAAAGTTGAGGATGAACTTGCTGAGATAAAAGCAAACCACGGAGACGAAGGAGTAGAAGCTCTTGAAGAAGCCGTGGAAAAAAGAAGGCAAGATATTAAAAACCTTCAACTCGGTAATGGAACTATCGTTCTCAATGACCTTGGAATTGTACTCGAAAGAATGAACATCGGAAACATCGATGTCCTCGGCAAGGTTGCAGAAATGGCTGATAATGAAGCCAAGGAAGCAATGGAGCGGAAAGCAGAAGCTTTGGAGGTTAAAAACATACTTGAGAGAGTGAAGGAGTTTATGGGAGAACCATACAAATTTACTCCTGAACATGCTCTTGAAGCTGTTCTTGTGAACATGGAGAAGATTCCAAAGAGCATCAAGGAAAAGAAGCTCAATGCTTCATCAGAGACTCTTGAGGCCTTGAAAGAAATGCTTCCCGAAGCTCTTAAAACAGTTCTTGCGCTACTTAACAAAAATGGAGGGACACCGTGATGGCTAACAAACCAAAATCCGTACCCAAATCGCTTTGGGTATTACCTATAATCTTTGTTGTTAGTTTATTAGTGACCGCAATTATATTGGTGGTAACACAAAAACCAAGTCAAAGCGGAAATCAAAACAACAATGAAGATTACTGGTATGACAGCACAAACGTCTACAGTTATCCCATTGAACAAGGAATGAAGAAAACGACTTATAGTTTCTCTGATTTTCCGGATGGAAAAGTGATCATCCCTATTACTGACACCACAACTTTCTATCCAAGAGGTGGAAAAGTCACGTTCGAAACTCCATCTGGGGAAAGTTATACACTAACCCCAGGAGACACAACGGAGTTTTCCGTTGCAAACGGAAATAGCACCTACTATGGAGATTACATATTCCAAGCTGGTGACTCCCTTGCAACGGGAGTCGATATTTGGCAATGATAATCAAAAAGGCGCTCACACCAAGTGAACGCCTTTTTTTCTTTTTCAATTTTAAAAAATTCAATTAATTTTATAGGTTGTCTAGCTGAACAGTTCCTTTTTCTGGATCAATTCCTGTTATGTTAAATGTATCCATTATCACACCAAGAATAAACCAAACACCCATCATAATAGTAAGACCAACAATACCCCAAATCATATGACTTTTGCCTTTAGTCTTTTTATCTTCACTTTCTCCATTTGAAAAAAATTCAAATACTCCAAAAAGAAAGAACATAAGAGCTACTGCAAAAAGCAAAACAATAAGAGGATTTATAATAAATTTATTAAGATTTAATATAAACGAATCCACACTGGCATATGCTATGTTTGGAAAAAAGAAACCCATAAAAATTTAAATTAAAGTTGATTTATTGGAAGACTTGGAATAGTAATATCAACTGTTGAATTTTCTAATCCAAATGTTCTTGTAATAATACCAACCAATCCCCACATTGCAACTATAACTACAAGACCAATAATTCCATAAATTATTTTATCTTTACCTTTTTTCTTTGCTTCCTCATCTTTACCAATCATATACATAACAACTCCATAAACAAAGAACACAACACCTAGAACTATCAAAATTGGAATAAGAATATCCAAAACATTTCCTGCCCTACAAATAATATCTTGAATAGTTCCTTGTGTCACAGTACTACATCCTCCTGTATTACCTCCAAGTTGTGCAAACGCAACAAATGGACCAAAACTAAAAACAAGACCAAGCATAACAATTAATTTCTTTTTCATATTTTTATAATAACTACTAATAATTAAAGCGACCTTATAATAAAACTTATAATATTTGCCTAAACAAAATTAAGCACTTGATAATTATACCATATTTACAAAATTCAAAGCAATTACGATGACTGTGTCTGTAATTGTGGAACAACGTTATTTATTCCAAGGGTTCTACCTAAAATACTGACTAATCCCCATACTGAAACCATGACAGTTAAAGCTATAATTCCCCAAATCATAAACTGCTTACCTTTTTTCTTTTTTGCTTCATCTTCTGTATTTATAACATATTGTACAACTCCCCAAATAAACAAAACAACAGCTAATCCTATAATAAGTGGTATAACAGATTTAGATATAATACAAGTTATGTAATTAAATAAATCTCCTAGCAAAGGACCGTGTGCTCCATTTTCAGCTAATGTACAAAGCAAAACACCAGTATTGCCACTTTTGGGACTATTCGGAACAAAATTAACTTGTGTTCCAACTTGAAATCCCGATCCACCAGCACTTGGTGCCGTAACGGTTGTATCTTTACCAACTCCTAACTGTGCATTAGAAATTTGAGCATGAGACAACAAAGGAAAAACCAAAAACGATACTAAAACTAAAAAGAAAACAATTTTTTTACTTTTCATAAATTTATGAAGCTACTTGTAATACTGTATCTGATATAAGCTGAGCGATCGCCCAAGCGCCCAGTAAAATTGCTGCTCCTATGACTGAATAAAGAAAAGCATCTTTTGCTTTCTTTAATGACTCAGGTACTCCTCTTGCTGTAACAAAAAGAAAACCCGAATAAATAATCGCAAGAGCTACAATTGGTATACCAATTTTTAATACTCCTTCTAAAAGAATTCTAATAAAATCATTTACACTAGTTACATTTATTGGATTAACAATTGTAACATATGAAGTTGGAGGATTTGTTGGAGTTGAAGGTGGAGGAGAAGGAATTATTACACCTTGCGCAAAAGATAAAACAGGCACAAAAAAAATAAAAGCTAATAAAACTATTACAAACAAATTTTTTATTATAAATTTCATAATACTATTATACTTTATAATTAAAAACCAATCCAGCTTCCAGCATAACCTAAAATTGATAATATAGTATGAACAATTAACCAAGCAGCTGAAGCTATTACAAGGCCTTTTACAACACCAACAAAAAGATCTTTAGCTTTTGTTTTTTTAGCAGAATCTCCACCAGAAGTTAGTAATAAAATACCAGCATAGGCAAACATTATTGCAGCTATTGGGACAGCAAGAACAAAAAGCACAAAATTAACAATATTATTTACTAAACCCATTAACTGATCCCAACCCCAAACACAGGCTTTTGTTACAGGATCAATTACACAATCTGGAACTAATCCACCGCCACCAAATGGAACAGTAACATTTCCACCGCCACCACCTGTATTTCCTCCTCCACCAGAATTATTACCACCACCGGTATTTCCTCCATTATTAGGAATACTAACTACTTTTGTAAAAAAAACAGAAACGTTTTTGTCAGAATTCATTTCATATAAATAGCACTCATTATCAATACCAAAACAGTCTCCTCCCCACTTAGAAAACTTTGCATCAGATGCATTTACAGGAACTAAAGCAACATCTTCACCGTCTGGAACTTTGTAAATACAATCTGTAAGAGAAAAACAATTTTCAGGTAAAAGATTTTGGCCAGCAACACTAACTTGAGCATAACTACCAGTAGGATAATCTCCAACAATTTCTATTTCTAATATATTAGTCAAGGCGGCACTTGCTACTGTTGAAATAGAAAAAACAAACAAACAAAAAGCAAGCAAAAAAATCTTTACTAATTTTTTTTGTTTAACAAAAATTTTCATGTTTTTATAATTTAATTTACTAATAAATTTTATTTTCTATATTTAAGTAATAAAAGATTTAATTTTGCTCCAGCATCTCTAATAGCATCTTTAGCTGAAAAATTATTTGAAAGAACTCCATCTATCATTCCTCTAAATATATTATCTGTATCAACTGAAGATGGATCAAGCCAACTTCTTGCGTACAAAGCTGACGAATAAAAATATGCAGAATATAAATCCGTTGGCTTATTTGCAAGCAAATCTCTTCTAGCTGGTGGAATTTGTGTGTTTTGTGAATATTTAGAAGCAAAATCAGTAGTAGCTAAAAGACTTGCAGCAGTAAGCGCAGTATTAAGATTTTTAGAAAAATAAGAAACAGCAATTCCTGTTACTCTTCCAGATGTCAATTTAAAATTTGAATTTTTAACCTGTGGAAACGAAGCAACTGCAAAATTTAAATTAGGATTTTTTTTAATTAATGTATCTAATTCACTAGCATAACCAAAATAAAAAGCTAAATTACCAGAACTAAATAAATCTTGAGAATTAGAAAAAGATCTATTCCAAGAATAAACACTCTTAAGTGGATCAGTAAAACTTGTATAAAAAGAAAGCATAGAACCTAAATCAATCTGACCTGTATTTGCATCCAACATAGAATAAAAAGATCCATCTCTTTCGGAAACAATTGGATTACTGGCCTGCATAAATAAAGCTGAAATTATATCCTTAGCATGAAATATATTAGAAAACTGTCCCATGGCTATAGCACTTTGTGTAATTTTATTTAAATCATCTTTTTTTGTTAAAATAGAAGCCAGATTAACAACATCATCCCAAAAAGCTGGAGGGTAAACTATAAAATTTGCCTCAAGAATACTTCTATTGTAATACATCATTAGTGGATCTATAGAAATTGGGAAAGCTACAATTCCTCTGGAAGTCATAAAAACATCACCCGCACTACTAAATGTATTCTGAAAAGAACTTGCTGAATAACTTTCATAAGGAATAAGATAAATTTTATTGGCATAGTCAAAAACTAGATTATCAGGTAAGAAAAACAAATCTGGTCCAACTCCTGAAGCTAATGCTTCAAGCAAATCTTGGTCAAATGTTTCAGGATCTTTTTGAACATATTTTACGACAAAAGTTTGATTAGCTAAATTAAATTCACTTATTGCAGAAGAAATAAGTTGTGCTTTTACTGTTCCCCATAAAACAACAGTGCCAAGCGAACCTTGTTTATTTGTATCTTTACCAATTTTTATTGTTCCAGAAAATACCAAAAGACCTAAAAGTGCTAATCCTAGGAATACAACTAAAATAATTATTTTAAAATTTCCTTTCATTTATATATTTATTTATTTTAACTTTCTTAATATTATACCATAATGGTGCTTCCCCGCGTCAATTTTTCTATCAAAAACAAAACCTTTTTCTTCAAACATTTGTTTTAACTTTTCTTCTGGAACAGTTTCTCTTAATTTAGAACCTAAAACTGAAGATTCATTTAATAAGTCAATCAAAAGAACAGAGCCATCATCTTTTAAGATCCTACTTATTTCTTCTATAAATTTATTTTTATTTTCTATTTGAAAAAAAACATTAGATGCAATAACTGCATCTACTATCTTGTCTTTAATTTGAGTACCTCCTTTTTTTTCTACATCACCTAAAAAACATTCTAAGTTATTTAAATCTAATTCTATTGCTTTGTTTTTTATTGAATTTAAAAAATCTTTCTGTATTTCAATCGAATAAACTTTTCCCCTTGGAACCATTTTTGCAGCAGCTATAGAATAAAAACCCGTTCCAGCTCCCAAATCTGCAACAATCATGTCTTCTTTTAGACCAAACTGCTTTAAATTTTTTACTGGATCAGAAAACATAATTTTATTATAACATAATTAGCTTAAACTATACGCAGGTTAAAGACGCAATTCCATCACCTCCACGAAGTCGCATTATTGTTACTCCTTGTGTTTGTCTTCCTAAAGAAGGAATATCTTTTAAATCAGTTCTTATAACTTGTCCTTTTTTTGACATCGCTATTAATTCTTCTTCTTCGCCGGTCAAAACTTTTGCAACAATTAACTTTCCAGTTTTTGGTGTTATTTTTGCTGTCTTTATTCCTGAACCTCCACGTTTTTGAACTTTGTATTCTTTCAGTGCAGTCTTTTTACCCAATCCATTTGCACTCATTGTTAGAAAAGATCCGTCTTTATGTTCTTTTTTAACAAGATCAACACCAATAACTTCATCTGATTTTCCAAGCTTCATTCCTCTTATTCCACCAGCCGTTCTTCCCATTTCTCTTATATCAGATTCTTTAAATCTAATAGCCTGTCCATTTGTTGTCGCAATCATAACTTCATCACCTTTTTCAGTCAAAAGAGCCGAAACAAGTTGGTCTCCTTTATCTAAACGAATAGAAATAATTCCACTTCTTCTAACATCTTTGAAACTTTCTCCTGCCATTTTTTTAGCAGTGCCGTTTTTAGTTATAAGCATTAAAGAAACTGGTGATTTTTTAAGTTCTTTTGGCATTGTTAAAATAGAAGTAACTTTTTCATCTCCAGCTAAAGATAAAAAATTCATAATAGACTTACCTTTTGTTGCCCTGCGCCCTTCTGGAATATCAAACATTTTCATTTGAAAAGCTTTACCTAAATTAGTAAAAAATAACAAATCGCTATGCGTAGATCCAGAAACCAACATAGTCACAAAATCTTCTTCTTTTGTTTCTAAATCAACTACACCAACTCCGCCTCTTTTTTGAGAACGATATTCAGAAGGATCTGTTCTTTTTACATAACCACCTTGAGTGAAAACCAAAACAGTTTCTTTTTCTGGAATTAAATCTTCATCTGACATTTCTTTTACTCCGCCTTTAACTATTTTTGTTCTACGCTCATCAGCGTATTTTTCACGAATCTCTTTTAATTCATCTGCAATAACTTTCAACATTTTCTTTGGACTTGCTATCAATTCTTTCATTAATTTTATAAAAGCTTGTTTTTCTTTTAGTTCTTCTTCTATTAATTTTCTTTCTAATCCAGCTAATTTCTGAAGTTTCATTTCCAAAATAGCTGTAGCCTGAAGTTCTGAAAACTTAAACTGCTTAATTAAATTAATTTTTGCGACACTAGCATCCTTAGAAGCACGAATAGTTTTTATTACTAAATCTATTTTGTCTAAAGCTTTCTTAAGACCAAGTAAAATATGTTCTCGTTCTTCTGCTTTTCTTAAATCATATTGTGATCTTCTTTTTACAACTTCTTTTCTGTGTAAAATAAATTCTGAAAGAATAGATTTTAAAGAAAGAGTCTGAGGCACACCATCTACTAAAGCAACAATATTAAAATTAAAATTAGATTCTAGTTGTGTATTTCTATAAATATAATTTAAAACTTTTTCTGGGTGCGCACTAGTTTTTAAATCAATAACAATTCTAATATCTTTCGTAGACTCATCTCTTAACCCTTTTATGCCGTCTAGTTTCTTTTCCTGCACTAATTCAGCAATAGACATTATTAAATTAGCTTTATTTACTCTAAACGGAATAGAAGTAATTATTATTTGAAACATTCCTCCTTTATTTTCTATAATTTCTGCTTCTCCACGACAAACAACCCCTCCACGTCCTGAAGAATAAGCATGAAGCATGTCTTTATAACCAAAAGCAATTCCTCCAGTTGGAAAATCTGGGCCTTTAATAAATTGCATTAAATCTTCTGTAGTTGCATCATCATTTTCTATTAAATAATTAGTTGCATCTATTACTTCAGCTAAATTATGAGAAGGAATATTTGTAGCCATCCCAACTGCAATTCCTAAAGTTCCATTCAAAAGTAACGCTGGAACAGTCGTTGGAAAAACTATTGGTTCTTTTCTTGTTTGATCATAATTAGGCCTGAAATCTACAGTTTCTTTTTCTAAATCACGCAAAAGCTCAGAAGAAATTTTAGACATTTTTGCTTCCGTATAACGCATTGCAGCTGCGTTGTCTCCATCAATAGAACCAAAGTTACCCTGTCCCATAACAAGAGGATATCTATAAGAAAAATCCTGTGCCATTCCAACCATAGAATCATAAACAGCTGTATCACCATGAGGATGATATTTTCCCAATACATCTCCAACTACAGCAGCAGATTTTCGAAATCTAGAAGAAGAAGTCAAACCCATCTCATGCATAGCAAATAAAATTCTTCTATGAACTGGCTTTAAACCGTCCCGAACATCTGGTAAAGCACGCGCCGTAATAACAGACATTGCATATGCTAAATATGATTCTTTCATTTCCGCAACTACATCAATCGGAACTATAGTTTCTTTTTTTATTTCTTCATTATTTAATTCTAAAACTTTTTTTGCCATAATTTTCTGATATTTTTTTTATTTATTTTTTATTATTTTTATTCAGAAACACTTTTATAGCCATCTGATAAATTATCTTTCAAAACTGAAAAAGGTTTTAAATCTTCTTTCATTTTTATTTTAGTTTCTGGTGTACTTACGTTTTTACCCAAAGAAAAAACCCAAAGAAGTATCATAAATATAGCAGCAATAATAATTATAATATGCAAAATCTGTCTTCTTTCTTCTTCTGGCTTTTGTCTTAAACGATGAATAGTTTTTCTCATAATAATTTTATTTAAATTAAAAAATAATTTTTTAAATAGCTTTTAAAACGACCACTTCACCTTCTTTACCTTCTAAATCTTTTCTTTTTAATGTTAACTTATCTACAACTTCTGCGTCTTCTTCTCCCATTTCTTTCAAAAAAATTTTTAAACTATCTTTATCATAATCCATGGGAATAATTAATTTTGGCTCAAGAGAAGACGCTAGTTTTGCAGCAGTTTTTGCATCTAATAATCCCTTATTGCCAACTGGAATAAATAAAATATCTGGTTCTTCTATTTGCTCACGAGATTCTTTTGGAATTTCAATATTAGACATTGCCCCAAGAAAAACTATCTGCATGCTGTCTACTGTCAAAGAATAAATAGTATTAATAAAATTTTTATTAGACAGAACAGAATTAGTCATGACGCCTTTTATAAAAATTTCTTTTACTTCATAACTTCCTGGCCCAGCAATAACAAAAGGTGTGCGATCACCATGTGAAAGTTGCTCTATTCCGTTATAGTCAGGATAATTAGTAGTAACAAAAGCCAAATCAGAACCAAAATGCGCTGAAATTCCTGTTTTAGAATCTTTACTGACAGGGTTAAAAGCAAGAACCATGTCTCCTTGCTGAATCTTGAAAAATTGCTTACCGAAATATGTGATAATCATTCTGTATATTATAGCAAAAAATTAAACAAAAACAAAACAGAGAATACATTTAATTCCCTGTTATTTTTTGCTATAAGGTTATTAAATTAAATTTTACTTTCAGGAAGATAGTATTTAAAAACATTCTGTTTTTTACCATCTAAAGCATCTTCAACAGCCTGAACATAAATACCACCATCTTCTTCACCAATAACAGTTACATCACTCCAATTAATATTAAATTTCTTCAATATTACATCTATCTGCCCTTGTCTTTCTGGGGTGCATTCATCAAATTTTGTAAAAGTAGGTTGATATGTTTTTACTTCATTCACTTTATTTAATTCTTCCATATATTTTTATTTTTTAATTAATCTAATAATATTCTATATAATACTCTCTCTCTCTCTGCACGTCAAGAGCAGATATCCACAAACTAAAGTAATTTTATCTCCTCCTTTTTGAGGAGGAGTGCTCCGACTTTTGTCGGAGCGAGGTGGTGATTCAGAATTACCACCCCAACCCCCTAAATCCCCCTTATCAGGGGGACTTTGTAATATTCAAATTTAATTAGCTTTTCCCCTCCCTGACAAGGGAGGGGTTAGGGGTGGGTTGTATTTTCTAATATACTCACCAAATCACTTAAAATTTTATTTATATCATTCAATACATCTTTATTTTTATATCTAATTATTTTTAATCCAAATTTTTGTTTTAATAAATTATCTCTTTCATAATCTCTAGACTTTTGAAATCTATGAACTTCCCCGTCTATTTCTATAACAAGTTTTAATTTGGCACAATAAAAATCTACAATAAAATTACCTATGGGTTTTTGACGAGTAAATTTATATTTGGATAATTTTTTGTTTTTTAAAATTTTCAACCAAAACTTTTTTTCTGTATCAGTTTCAGATTTTCTTAATTCCCTAGCTCTAGAAACTAAATTTTTATCATAAGGCAAAAATTTATAATCTTGCATAATTAAATTATAACATTGGATCAGAAACACAAAAGCCCCCTGACAAGGGGGTTGGGGGTTGTATAAAAAATTTCTTGCATTTTTCTATTTATATAGTAAGATATTTAGACAAACAAAATAAATTATTAAAAGCAGGATTTAGGGTAACCCTAACGAGGCTGAAAAGCTAAAATTAGAACCTAAACCTATAATCCGCTTATTGGCGGATATTTTTGTTTAAATTAAATTATCATGAGAAAAAAAATAATAGAAGAAATAGTATTAATAGAAGAAAACCCAGTCTTGAAATCTATCACAGATAGAAGTGTTAATAAACCAGAACTTGATTCTTTAATAGAAGGACCGGTTATTTTAATAGAAAAATCATCAGTTTTTGTTGACTTAGCGCCGTTTGGAACAGGTATTATTTACGGCCGAGAATTCATAAATGCAAAAGATATTATCAAGAAAATAAGTCTTGGTGATATTGTAAAAGCTAAAGTAGTCGAAGCTGAAAATTCAGACGGATATATCGAATTATCTCTTAAAGAAGCGAAACAAGCACTTACTTGGAGTGAAGCTGAAAAAGCTATAAAAGCAAAAACTATCTTAAATCTAGAAGTAAAAGATGCAAATAAAGGTGGTTTAATTTTAGAATGGCAAGGAATTCAAGGATTTCTACCAGCTTCTCAATTAAAAGCAGATCATTATCCTAAAGTAGAAGATTCTGATAAAGATAAAATCTTAACAGAATTAAAAAAACTAGTTGGCGAAAAAATTTCAGTTATGATTATTTCTACTCTTCCAAAAGAAGGAAAATTAATCTTTTCTGAAAAAGACAATAATCCAGAAGAAAAGAAAGAAGTATTAAGTAAATATACTGTTGGAGATGAATTAGAATGCACGATTGCTGGAATTGTTGATTTTGGAATTTTTCTAAAATTAGAAGACGGACTAGAAGGATTAGTACATATTTCTGAATTAGATTGGGGCTTAGTAGAAGATCCTCGTTCTATGTTTAAAATTGGAGATAAAATAAAAGCAAAAGTCATTGAAATAAAAGACAATAAGATTTCTCTTTCGGTAAAAGCTCTAAAAGAAAACCCATGGAAAGAATTCGAAAATAAATTAAAAAAAGGAGATATAATAAAAGGAGTTGTAATTAAATATAATAAACACGGAGCTCTTATTTCAATCAAAGAAGGAGTTGCTGGTTTAGTTCATAATTCTACATTTGGCTCAGAAACTAAATTAAGAGAAAAATTAGAATTAGGTAAAAATTATAATTTCCAAATTACTCTATTCGAACCAAAAGATCAAAAAATGACTTTAATGTATTTAGAATAAAAATCTAAATTACAAATAAAAAAACTCACAGAAGATTTTCTGTGAGTTTTTTTATTTTAAGCAATTTTTGTATTAGCATTTTCAATTTCTAAAAGATTTTCACTAAAATGATTCATAATATGCATAATCTGTCCAACATACTTAGGAGCAATTTTTGGTGGATTATAACTATTCAAAATTTCGATAGTATCTTTACCAGCATAGTGATGAGAAGTTTTTGGATTATTACCTCCTAAATTTGTAGCAATAGTTGCAATAGCTTCTTCATTAGAGTTAAAACCTATTTTACAAGAACCCCAACCAAAAGAATTATATGTAACAGTTTTACAAGCAAACTTACCTCCGGTTGATTCATTAACTGCAATCGCAGCTAAAAGACGCCAATCGAGATTATTCTTCTCAGCTTCAACAACCATTGTCATGCCCATACCTTCCAACGGCATGTCATAAGATCTAAAGTAAGCATCAATAGCTTCAGCTTTATTTTCAAGGGTTTTAGCTTCCTGATTAAATGCTTGGTTAAAAGCAAAGAAACCATCAGCTTCAATATTCATTTGTTGAGATAATATAATTTGTGGTATTGGAACAACGAGGTTATTTGAAACATGTCCAAACGGAACCGCCATTGTTACAGGCAATAATAGAAAGGATTCCACAAATCGTATTAATTTTTTATTTATCATATTTGAGCGATTTAGCTTCGCCAACTCCAGAGGTATATATAAGCCTCATCAGAAATACCTATAATTTAAAGCATTTGTTCGTAAATTAAAGGTACTGGTATATAATAGCATCTTTGACTAGAAAAGTCAATAGTTATACAACATTTAAAATAGCTGTCAAATTAAAAAAGGCTTGCAAAATAAGCTTATTCTAAGCCAAATCTATTGACAAATATAGCTAAAATAAGCTTAATTCACGTCTGTGGATAAGATTCTTGACGATTTTTATTTAAAACCCATTAACCAATCCCCGATCTTGAAAGCTTCCCCCGCTCCCATTGTAATTATTATATCTTTCTGTCCAAACTGCTCTGTTTTTAATTTATTCTCTAAATCCTCAAAACTTTCAAAAGCTTCAGAAGTTTTATTATCTTCAGACTTATTTATCTCATCTGACAAAATTTTAGAAGAAATAGTTCCGTCATCAACTTCTCGTGCATAATAAATTGGTAAAATTAAAACTCTATCTGCGTCAGTAAAACTTTTTGCAAAGTCGTTTAATAATAATTTTGTTCTACTAAATAAATGCGGATGAAATACTACAGTAATTTTCCAACCATCTTGTTTAGAATAAATTTCTCGAAAACCTTCAAGCGTTGTCATAATTTCAGTCGGATGATGCGCATAATCATCATAAAGTTTTGCGCCAGATTTTAATTCTGCTTTAAATTCAAATCTTCGCCAAGTTCCCGGAAATTGCATTACAGCTTTTTCTGAATCTAATTTTTCTATTCCAACTAATTCTCCAACTGCAATTGCCGCAGCTGCGTCTTTTTTATTATGCAAACCCGGAATTTTTAATTTCAAATCTTTATTAAAATAGTCATGATAGTTTATAACTTTTGCTTTTACATCCCTCGGCCGTAGACCGGCCACGGGCGAGGCTTTTATCACATCAGCAATATATTTATCATTTGGATTACAAATTATAAATCCATCTTCTGGCACTTTCATACAGAATTCATGAAAAGCATTTTTTATATCTTCTATATCTTTATAATAATCCAAATGATCTGCGTCTATATTAGTAATTACTAAAATTTTTGGATTAATATTTAAAAAAGATCTTCTATATTCGCAAGCTTCTACTATTAGATATTTACTTTTGCCGGCAATAAAATTACTTCTTTGCCCGTCCGTAGCTTTATGCGAAGGAGGGTTTGAATCTAAAAGCAAACTTCCAACAATAACAGTCGGATCTTTTTTGTTATCTCGCATAATTTGCGCAATCATGGCAGTAGTCGTAGTCTTTCCGTGTGTGCCACAAATAGCAATAGTATATTTATCTTTACTAATTAAATCCAACATCTCTGGATAAGATTTAACTGGAATTTCTGGTGCCTGCCCGCCTTTGGAGGGTTCTTTAAGTTTTTTAGCTAATTCAGGATCGTAATTATCAATAGCAATAGTATAAACTATCAGATCAACATCTTTTGGAATGTTTTCAAAACTCTGTCCGATTTTTATATCTATTCCTAATTTTTTTAACTCTGTTATTATTTCAGAATCTTGCATATCTTGACCAGTTACTATTTTGCCATCATGAAGCATCATTCTAGCCACAGCCGAAATACCAATCCCACCGATTCCAATAAA
>JBDRFV010000042.1:0-15781 GCA_043818335.1 Patescibacteria group bacterium | reverse complement strand
TTAATGGTTATTTTTGTAATTCCATTCTTTGCGTCCGCAATAACAATTACAACAAACGATGCAACACTAATAACATCTGAGCACGCAACATTGAACGGCTCAATTGATCCAATGCCAGAAAACAATCTATTGGGTGTCTGGTTTAGTTATGCACCAGAAAATTATTCGCACTCAACATGTCAGCAACTTGCAACAGTGGGTGGTACCGGATATCTTCCGGGAATTACAAGCGGAACATTTCAAAAAGAAATAAACTTCGTTGTTAATGGTTCATATCCGCCAGGAAAAACATATTACTACTGTGCGGGAGCAAGTTATGGCTCAAATCAAACAATTTGGGGAGCAATGAAATCTTTTTATGTTCCTGGACCACCTCCACCTTCAAACTCTTTTAATATCACAACACAATCAGCAACTGATATTGGCTATTCAGGCGCTACTTTAAGTGGAACTTTTCCAGCTAACAACAATCTTCTTGCGTATTTTAAATATTCAGATACTCAATTCACGACATGCTCAGATCCTTCTAATTCTATAAGTGCTACAAGTCTAACTTCAATGGGTAGTAGCACTCAATTAAGTAAAACCGTAACTACTTTATCGCCAAATAAAACTTATTATTACTGCGCGATAGCATATAAAGCTAATACAAATCCAAGACTATGGGGATGGGGAACTGTAAAAACTTTTAAGACACCAGCTATTCCTTCTGTATCTAGCGGCAACTGGCACCAAGTTCATACAGCGTCAAATGCAACTAACATAACAGACAAAACTGCAACACTTAGTGGTTCAGCAATAGCAATACCAATTGTTGGTTTTACAACTCCAGTCTATGGATATTTTAGATATTCTCCAGTAGCACCTGGAAACGTCAGTCCTATTTTTTGTAATGAAGTTTTTGGTGATGACATGAAATCTACAAAAGAAGATAGACTAGATATTAATACCCCAGTCGGTGTTAGAAAAACTTTCTGGAAAGATATTTACGACTTAGAACCAAATACAACTTATTTTTACTGCGCAGTGGCTTCTGAAAAAGCAGATCCAAAAAATAATATTATAGAATATGGCCGAATGGAATCATTTACAACAGCTCCTTCTATTTATTCTGAAAATCCATTAAGTTCCATAGAAACAAAACCAGCAACTGGAATAGGTTCTAATTCTGCTTATCTAAACGGTTTTTATAATACAATGATAAATGCAACAACCTGGTTTGAATATAGAAAAAAACTTACCTATGAAGACATAAAAGATTCTTTTGTTCAACAAATAACCACTGCATCTATAGGAAATCTATTTTCCCTCAACTCCGCATTTTCAGTTAATTCAAATGCAAATTTAAGTAAAACAAATCCAACATATACAACAACTAACACACAATCAATAACTGCTTCACAACCAAACTCTATTCTCTCAGGCCTAAGCTCATCAACTAGCACAGCGTCAGGTCTAAAAATTCCTAATCCATATAATTGGAGTGGAAAATTAAATCCACAAAGTCATCTTGCAGGAACAAGTGGCGCTATGAGTTATTTCTTAAAAAATTTAGAAAAAAATACAACTTATGAATTTAGAGCGGGTATTCAAACAAACATATCCGGAAATAATCCACAAACTTCCTATGGAAATATTTTATCTTTTAGAACCTCAAGTTCAGGTGTTGAGCCTGGTGATGTTCCACATCAAGGAGACGACACAGAAACATATAGTGGCGACTTAACCTTAGATCAAATAATAGCACCACCAGACTATGCCATTGTTAGATACCATGAAGGAGTTGAACATGTATTTGTAAAACAACTAGTAAATAATTTAGAACTTGCAAAAACACTTGGTTACCGAGAAGAAATGAATCTAGAAACTTTTGCTTGGGACATGGCTGATTTTCTTGCACGAACATTTGGATATGTTTCACAAAGCGGGAAAGAAGTTCGAGTAAGTCCACCAGACAGAGCTGCCTATCAAATAAATTTAAAAAACGGACAATTTACTATTTATGAATATTTTGATTCAAGAATTATAGCTATTCGAAATATCACTTCAGTTTTAAAAAGTAAATATTATTACGAATATTATTTCACAAAAAAAGTTAATTAAAAAAGTAAAAATCCATTAAATTTCCTGTTAAAAATAAATGGTTCGTGTTAAAATTAAAAAGATAGCACCAAATTACTACTGAAAATAAAAAGTAAACAGAAAAGTTGAGATGAAATTAAAATAAAATATGAAAAAAAAGCTTTTAGTAAAAATTTTAATGCCAGTACTCGCTCTCGGGATTTTAATCGCGCCTATTTCTCCAATTATTAAAATAGAAAACGGAAAATTTATACTAGAGTCTTTCATAAAAAAAGCAGAGGCAACTCAAGGTTGTGGAATCGAGTTAGAAGATAAGAAAATAGTTACTGTAACTTCAGACGGGGTAGGTTTAACTTTTACTCTAGCTATTAAAAGACCAGGTGCTGATATAAATCCCGAAGATGGAACGATAACTTATTCTCACGGTTTAACAGACATATTTGCAAGTGCGTTGATAGATTTAAGCGGGACAATATTTGGTGTCTGTAACGAAGCAGCAACGAGAGACTCTGAAATGAACAGTTGGAATGGTTATATAAGTTCAGATATAGACGCATCAGCAGATGGAAATTTTTATCTACCAACCGGTATCTTTCTTATAGAAATTTCAGAAATAGACACGGGTAACATAGTAAAAACCCTACCAATAGATCCAGTCGCCGCTAAAATAGACATAAGAGACAAAGTTATCGCTATAGGCCAAACAATAAATGGTCTAAAAAAAGATACAAATTATATAGCCAAACTAATAGTAAATTCACAAAGATGGTCCCATCAAACATATAAAATAGATATAGGCACTTTTCAAACATTAAACGATAATTCTGCAATTGGAGATGATACAACAACATCAGACACTCTGGTAGGAGGAAATGCTTGGGCTTTTGGATGTAACCCACTTGGTGCAGTAGGACAAGTCCTATTGGGGGCTGGGTTTTTTAACAGTGGAGCACGAGCAAATATGGCTGGTTGTGTAGCTGAACTAACATATACTCTTTGGGGAATTTCTGAATCAGTAGCAAAATTTTCCGGGCGAATATTAGATTTTATGGTATTTTATTCAATAAATGGAACCTCCTATACTTCTGAATTTTTAAATATAGCATGGAAAAACATAAGAGATATCGCTAATATATTTTTTATAATAGCTCTTTTGTATATAGCAATAAAAACAATTCTGAATCTTAATGTATCTAATAATAAAAAATTAATAGGGGCAGTTATTATAGCAGCTCTGTTAATAAATTTTAGTTTTTTCATAACAGAAATTGTTATTGACGCGTCAAATGTCCTAGCAAAGGTTTTTTACAACCAAATCCGACCTTCTCATGTCCTATTAGTAGCTGGCCAACCAATAAATGTTGAAGGGCAAACTTCTATTACTGAAGAATTGGTTGGAAATCTAGATCCTCAAAAAATAGTGAGTTCAACAATTTACAATACAACTAACGGCCAATATTCATTTATATTTGTTGCGCTTCTAGCTCTTGCAATAACACTATGGATGGCATGGATATTTATTTCTGTCGCTTTTATTTTTGTAAGCAGAGTAATTATGCTGTGGCTGTGCATAATATTTTCACCAATTGCTTTTGCATCTTATTCTTTTCAATTTAAAATTCCTGGCATAGGTCATAAAGATTGGTGGGACATGCTTTTAAAAAATGCTTTTCTAGCTCCTCTTTTCATTTTCTTTTTATATATAACAGTTTTATTTACTAGATTCTTCCCACAATCACTTATACATAAACAAGAAGGAACAATCGGCGACATGATGAATCATTTAATGCATATTATAATTCCTATTCTTCTATGTTTTGTACTTCTAATAAAAGGTAAAAAACTAGCATTAGAATATTCTGGTGCAATGGGCAAAGGAGTGAATAAGTTCGTAGGACTTGCCACAGGAACAATTGGTGTTAAGTATGTTGGAGGATTTCTTGCTGCAAAAGCTGGTCAAGTTGGTAGAGGAACAATTGGAAGAGCGGGGAGTAATCTTGCAAATAAACAATGGGCTAAGGGTACAATATTTCAAACATTAGGAAATAAACTTGCAGGATCAAGTTTTGATGTTCGAAATTCAGGAGTTTATAAAAAAGCTTTATCTGGTGTTAGTGCACAAGGTGGTGTAAATTTTGCTAACTATGTCGGCCAAGGAAAAGGTAAAGGAGGTTTTACACAAAGTAAAAAAGATCAAAAGAAAAAAAGAGACCAGAGAGCAAAAGATCTCAAAGTTGGTCCTGATGAAAAACTAACAAAAGAAGTACGTAAGGTTGAAAGAGCATTGCAAGAAATGTTACTTAAACACTCATTAGAAATCAATTTCCTAGAAAAAATGGCTACAATTGCAAGACGAAACCTTAACGATGCTCCAGCTGGTAGTAGACAACAAAAAGAAGCTGGTGTAACACTACAAAATTGGAAAGACAAAATGACTGCCTTAAAAGATGGCAAAAACTACGAAGGAGACAAAAAACTTGATAAAAATGGAGAAATAGAAAAAACAGGGGAAAATGCAATAAATTATGGGGACAAAGAAAATAATCCAGAAAATTACACAAAAGTGACAACTACAGATAAAGATGGAAAAGAACAAATCCGATCTATCTCAGAACTACAAAACACTGACTTACCAGATGCAATAAATGAAGTAATACAAGAAGACTACAGAAGAATAAGAGGTTTTATAAAAAAAGAAGAAAAAAAGCGAGACAGAATATTAAGTTATATTTTTAACCCTGAACTTAGTGGATCCCAAATAAATGAAGACGTACACAAAATGATAATGGATCTACCAACAGACAATAAACTTATAAAAAACTTAGACAGAAATATGGATCAAAAACTAAGTTCTAAGATTGAAAATTTCCAAAAAAATCAAAACCCTAATACTAACCCTAATACACCAAAATAAAAAATAAAAATATGACAGAAAAATTAAAACAAAAAACAAAAGAATTATTAGAATCAAAACCAAAAGAAGTCCAAGAAGCGGTAAGTTCTTTTGATTGGGATAAAAATTCTGAAGAAATAGGAAAAAAATATTTTCTTACAGAAAGTGAAATAAATGCTCTTCAAATACAAATAATGCTAATCTTAACTGGCTTAGTTGATATTTATTATTTTAAGACAAATATTGAAAACTATGTCGGGATCAGTAAAGAAGAAGCAGAAAAAATTACAAACGAAATATCGGAGGACATATTCAAGCCAATTAGTGAAAAAATAATAGAAAATATTAAAAATAATGTAAAAAATATAACTGGAAATTGGAAACAAAATTTAAATTTTATTATTTCAGACGGAAATTATATGGCCTTAATTAAAAGAGAAGACATAAAAGAAAAAATGGTAGACACACCACAAATACCAAAAGTTCCAATAAATCATTCAAAAATAGAAGATATGAAAAGTAAATTTACTATTTAATATATTAAAAAAATTATGGATGAAGAAAAAGATACATTACAAATAAAAATAGATGAAGCTAAAAAAAATCTTTCCGAAGAAACTTTGAGCGCAATTAATGCGGTTGATTGGAGATCTGTTATTTTAAGTATGAGAGAAAAAAGAGGTTATAGTTTTTCTCAGCTAGAAGACTTAGAAATTGAAACAGAATTAGTATTATATGGTCTTGTAAGCCCAGAAAACTATCAAAAAGAACTGGAGCAAAAAATGAATATTCCAAGGGAAGAATCTGTTCAACTTCTAGAAGAACTAAACGAGTTTATTTTTAATAAAATAAGAAATCAACTCGTAAAAAACACAGAAAAAGTAAAAATTCCAGTAACCCAAGGAAAGTATGAAAGAAAATTAGAAATAAAAACAGAAACAGTAAATCCAGAAAAACAAGAAGAAAAAGAAAATAAAATACTAGATCAGTCGGGAATAGACATAGTGAAAGAACTAAAAAAAGAAGAAACCCCGATAAACATTCCAGAAGAAAGAGAAGAAATGCTTACAAAAGTAGAAAATCCAGAATTAATAACACCAAAACAACAGGAAGAAGAAAAAGAAGTAAAAACAACAACATCAAATCCTTCGTTTTTAACACAAAAATTAAATGATTCCTTTAAAATAGCACCAGTAGAAACAAAACATTCAGATACCGTTGTTAAACATCTTCCAGCTGGTACAGGGAAAATAGATCCATATAGAATGCCTATCGAATAGGCGCTAGGCTTTAGGTAACTAGGCACTAGCTAAACACAATAAAATGAAAACTTATAAAGATTTAATAGTTTGGGAAAAATCAATAGGGCTTGTAGTTGAAATATATAAACTAGTAGAAAAATTCCCAAAAGAAGAGATCTTTGGGTTAACCTCACAAATAAAAAGATCTGCTATTTCTATACCATCTAATATCGCTGAAGGTAAAATGAGAGGAGGTAATGTTGAATTTAGAAGATTTTTATTTATTGCTTTTGCATCTGGTGCAGAACTAGAAACACAAATATTAATATCAAAAAAATTACCCAAAACTGAAAAATTAGATTATAATAAAGTAGATTCTTCTTTGGAAGAAATTATGAAAATGTTAAATAAATTAATTTCGCAACTAGAATCTAGTACTTAGTTTTTGCTAGTGCCTAGTGCCTAAAGCCTATCCATGCAATTCAAAGTCCCACAATTTTTAGATATAGAAGACAAAATTTTTGGACCACTTACTTTTAAACAATTTGTTTATCTAATCGGTGGTGCTGGTTTATGTTTCATATTATATAAACTTTTAGGACTTTTACTTGCTTTTATCCCAATAATAATCATTGCTGGTATTGTGGTGGCACTAGCTTTTTATAGACCAAACAACAAGCCGTTAGTTGAAATGCTAGAATCTGGTTTTAAATTTTATATACAAAGTAAACTTTATATTTGGCAAAGAAGGAAGCAACAAAAAAAAGAAGGTATAAACCAAAATAAAAAAGAAACACAACCAGAACAAACATCATACAAACAAAGGGGTTTTACAGGAAGTAAATTAAAAGATTTAGCTTGGAGTTTAGATGTTTTAGATTTAAAGAAAAATAATAGTAATAATAATAATGAAGAACCTGCCCGCAATGCTTTCAGCACAGCTGATGCAGGCGGGGAATTAAAATAATTTTATGGCATTAAAAGCAAAAGCAACACAAGATTTCGTACCAATAAAAGAAGTTCGTGATGGCGTAGTCATGTTAAAAAATGGTGGTATTTGTGCAGTTGTTTTAGCTAATTCTACTAATCTTTCTCTTAAGTCCGCAGAAGAACAAAAAGCTACTATAATGCAATTTCAAAATTTTTTAAATACATTAGATTTTCAAATTCAAATATCAATACAATCAAGAAAATTAGATATCAGACCTTATTTATTGCTCCTAGAAAATAGAATGAAAGTTCAGACAGAACCTTTATTAAAATTACAAACAAAAGAGTACATGGATTTTATCAAAAATTTTACAGAAAACGTAAGCATAATGACCAAAAGCTTTTTTCTAGTTGTGCCATATTCTCCAAAAGCTTTAAATATACAAAGTGGGAGCGGAATTCTAGATACTTTATTTTCAAAAAAGAATAAAAAACAATTAAAAGAAGCACAAAAAATAGATTTTGAAGAAAAAAAATCACAACTAGAACAAAGAGTGAGTGTAATACAACAAGGACTTGGGCGTTGTGGTATAAAATCAGCACAACTAGGAACAGAAGAAATAGTAGAAGTATATTATAAAGTATTTAATCCGGGAGAATTAGAAGGTAAAATTAGATTAGAATAAACTACGAGCTTAACGCCACAAAAATTATATGAGTATTTTTGATACATTATTTGGAAAAAAGAAAATTAATCCCACTCAAACTGGAGCGAATCCTTCTGTTTTAGCAGTATTACCTGAACAAATATATGAATCAGCAAATTTAGAACTCCAAGACGTAATAGCGCCGTCAGCGTTAAAAATAGAACCAAAATCTTTAAACCTAGGAGATAAAATAGCCAGAACATTTTTTATAATATCTTATCCTAGATATTTAACAGACAATTGGTTTTCTCCAATAATTAATTTAGACAAAATTTTTGACGTTGCAATTTATATTCATCCAATAGACACTTCTTTGGCATTAAGACAATTTCAAAAAAAAGTTGCAGAAGTGCAAAGTCAAATAAGTATTCGTGAATCAAAAGGAATGGTTCGTGACCCTATGCTTGATACTGCTTATCAAGATCTTGAGTCTTTAAGAGACAACTTAATTCAAGCTCAAGAAAAAATGTTTGACGTTGGTATTTATATTACAGTTTATGCGGATAATGATTTAGAATTATTTAAAGTAGAAAATGAAATAAAATCTATTTTGGAATCTAAATTAATCTATATAAAACCAGCATTGTTTCAACAAGAAGACGGATTTAAAAGCGTTATTCCAACTGGAACTGATTTACTAAATATTCATCAAAAATTAAACTCTGAGCCACTTTCAAGTATCTTTCCATTTGTTTCTTTTGACTTAACTTCTGATAAAGGAATACTTTATGGTGTAAATAGACATAATTCTAGTTTAGTTATTTTTGATAGATTTTCTTTAGAAAACTATAACTCAGTAACTTTCGCAAAAGCTGGTTCTGGTAAATCTTATGCTACAAAATTAGAAATTCTAAGATCTTTAATGTTTGACATAGACGTTATAGTTATAGACCCAGAAAGAGAATATGAATATTTAGCAGAAGCTGTTGGTGGAAGATATTTTAATATTTCTTTATCATCGGATCACCATATAAATCCATTTGATTTACCAATGCCAAGGGAAGACGAAACTGCTGCTGATGTTTTAAGATCTAATATTATTAATCTTGTTGGTTTGTTTAGATTGATGTTAGGAGGGCTAACTCCAGAAGAAGATTCAATGGTAGATCGTGCAATTTCTGAAACCTATGCTATTAAAGACATAACGCCAGATTCTGATTTTTCAAACATAGAACCACCACTACTTTCAGATTTTGAAATGGTTCTATCAGGAATGGAAGGAAGTGACTCTGTTGTTCAAAGATTAATTAAATATACAAGAGGTAGTTGGGCTACTTTTCTAAACAGACCGTCAAATGTTGATATAAATAAAAAATTTGTTGTTTTTTCTGTTAGAGATATGGAAGACGAATTAAAACCAGTAGCAATGTATATCGTAATGCATTATATCTGGAATGCTATACGTAAAGAATTAAAAAAACGTTTACTTGTAGTAGATGAAGCTTGGTGGATGATGAAAACAGAAGATACTGCTTCTTTTCTTTATTCTCTTGCAAAAAGAGGTAGAAAATATTATTTAGGACTAGCAACTATCACCCAAGACGCAGCAGATTTTATGAAATCTCCATATGGTGTACCAATTGTTACAAACTCTTCTATCCAAATTCTTCTTAAACAATCACCAAGCACAATAGATACATTGCAAAAAACCTTTAATTTAACAGACGAAGAGAAATATTTATTGCTAGAATCCGGAGTAGGAGAAGGGATATTCTTTGCTGGATTAAAGCACGTTGCTATAAAGGTTATAGCATCCTATACAGAAGACCAAATAATAACTTCTGATCCATCACAAATACTTTCAATAAAAAAGGAAAGGCAAGATTTAGAGCTAGAATCACAGCTAGAAGCAAATAGAAAAAAGTAAAAAAACATGATATAATTTATGAATATGTTAAAGAAAAATTTATTTTTATTTTTTATTTTAATTTGTGTATTCTTTGCCTTTTCAGCTCATGCCCAAATAAAAAGTGAAAACATATCTTTAAGTTTAAACCCCGAACAACCAAAAGCTAATGAAACTGTTCGTGCTTCTGTCTCTTCTTATATAAATGATTTAAATAAAGCTTTAATTTCTTGGAGTTTAAACGGACAAATAGTTGTACAAGGAGTTGGAGAAAAAAACTTTTCCTTTAAAACTGGAGAAAACGGTATTCAAACAATAATAGATGTACAAATTGATACTGTAGAAGGTTTTTCTATTAAAAAACAAGCAATAATCAGCCCATTTGAAATTGATTTACTTTGGGAAGCAAATAACTCATATGTGCCACCTTTTTATAAAGGGAAAGCCTCAGTTCCACCTGAAGGAACAGTAAAAGTAGTAGCCATGCTAAATTCAAATAAAAGCAACAGTGCTTCTTACCAATGGAAACTAGACGGCACTAGTAAACAAAACTCATCTGGCTATGGAAAAAACTTTTATATATTCAAAAAGACTTACTTAGACAAAAATAACAAAATAGAAATAACTGCTTCAAGTCTTCTTGGAGACCCATTAGGTTCTGGAAAGATAGAGGTAAGGGAACAAAACCCAAAAATAGTTTTCTATAAAAAAGACCAGCTTTTTGGAACTAGGTGGCAGGAAGCCTTAAAAAATAACTTCAGAATATCACAAGAAGGAGAAACAATCGTGGCTGAACCATATTTTATTTCACCAAAAAATATAAATTCATCTGATTTGTCTTTTGATTGGTTTCTTGGTGGTTTTCCAGTAGACACACCAACTATAAAAAACGAAATAACAATAAAACCAGAATCAACAAATGGATCTTCAAAAATAAACGTGCAATTAAAAAATATTAGAACAATGTTTTTAAGTGGAGGAACAGAAATCAATGTCAATTTCTAAAAAAACAAAAAAAATAATAAGTCTAACATTTTTGAGTTTATTTTTATTAAGTCTTGCTTTTTCTTATAACACAACTTTTTCATACGGTGAAACTTTAGTTTTGTCTGTAGATAAATCATCAATAAGAATTGGTGAAACAGCAAAAATAACTGCTCGTGCTACTCAAATTGAAGAATTAGTAAAACTTAAGTTTTCTTCAACTCCAACAAACCAAATAGGAACATTAAATGCTCTTATACAAGCAATGCCCCCTGGTCATGGTAAAACAAACTTAATAGAAAACCTACCATTCAGTTCTTCTACTCCTGGAATATTTAAAATAAAAGCTTCTGGTGACTTTTATAGTGAAACATTTCAACTCCAACCAACTCCAGTTGCAACAGTAGAATCAAATGAAATTACAATCGAAGTATTAAGCGCTAATGCACCTTCAACAGAAGCAACCAGTAAAGAAATAGATGCAAATTATTATCCATTAGTTCCATTACCTGGACTAGGTGAAGAATGTGCAAAAGATGCAGATGGAAAAACAATTTGTATTAAATTACAACCAAGTTGTACTATAGATCCAGTAACAAAACTAGCGGATTGTACTCCCGGAAAAGGTTTTGGGGATTATTTAAATATATTAATAGGATTATTTATTGGAATCTGTGCTGTACTTGCAATGATAATGATAGTCATGGGGGGGATTCAATATATGACCAGTGAGCTTATCTCTACTAAAGCAGACGCTAAAAAAACTATTACAAATGCAATTCTTGGGTTATTGTTAGCACTGGCTGCTTTTGTAATTTTAAATACACTTAATCCTAGCCTGCTAGATATTGGGTTACAAAAATTAGACACAGCAAACGTGACAGAATTGGAAGAAAATAACATTACTGATGTTGGTCCTGGTACTGATGTTAATGGAACAATTGTTAAAATTAGAACAGGTTATGCCGCAAACTGTAGCGGTGGGATTGTTGATATCCCAGACAGCATACCTCATTCAGGAAACAAACAAATCTGTAAAGATTTACTAGACAGACTATTTATTCTTCAGTCAAAATACCCTAGTTTATTTGTATCTTCAACAATAAGAGGACGAAATGCACTAAGTTCTTGTCATTACGCGGGGAATCCATCGTCAGGAAACTGTGCTGATATCATCATAACAGGCCCAGGAAACCCTAAAGAAAATTATTCTTTGGCTAGTGGTTCCACAAACCCATCATGGGGTAATTTCTGTGTTGCAGTAGCACTAACTGGTGATTTAAACTTTGCAAATGAAGCATCAAATGCTGGTAAGTGCCAAGAAATAAAAAGCTATAAAACATACCCAGCAACAAGTGGGCCACATCTACATGTAAACTTCATAGGACAAGGAACAGGAACAATGAATACATCTCCAAACCAAAATACACCAGAAATATTTGAATCAGTCACTTTTGATCCAACAACAAAAAAAGTGAATCTTATAATTAGTGGTTATGTTTCAAGCGCAACACATAAAGCTATCGTATATAAGACAAACGCAAGTGGTCCAAAAATCGCAGAAATACCCATAAACAATGCAAACACAATTTATGATCTTAGTCTAAGTTATTCAGTATTAAAAGGGAATACAGCTTATATTCAAGTATTTAGTGCTAGCACAAATATTGGAAGTCAATCGTTGTTAATAAATTAATTTACTTATGTCAAAACAAAAAATAAAAATTATAATAGGTTTAATTATAGGAATTATTTTTATAATTGTAGGAATTGCTTTTTGGCCAAAAACAACTCCAAATCAAACAAGCCAAGAAACTGGAACTAATTTTTTCTCCAATATTTTTCCTTTTATAAAGAATGTAGTCACAGACACAACGAACTCTTTACTTGATACCCTAGGGATAAATGAAGAAATACAAACAGAAGAACAAAAGTCATTATTGGTAAAAGTTTCTAACTTTCCAATTGCCGGTTTTGGTGTTTTTAATAAAGAAAGATTTATTGAGGTTCCACCAATGAGTCCAGCTGTGGTATCAACAGAGCCAATCGAAGCAACATCCACTATTACAGAACAAATACAACCCGAAGCAGAAACAAAGCCCATAGCACCACCAACAGAGTTCATTCCAACAATAAAATATGTAGAAAAAGCAACGGGAAGTATTTTTCAAACCTATGCTGATAAAATAGACGAAAGAAAACTATCACCAAACACAATACCAGTAGTTCATGAAGCTTTGTTTGGAAAAAACGGTGAATCAACTATCATGCGTTATCTACAAGAAAACAATGCAACAATAGAAACATTTATTAGGCCTCTACCAAAAGAAATTTTAGGTGGAGACTTAATTGAAGGATTTCAAGCGCCTGGATTATTTTTACCTGAAAATATAACTGATTTAAGTTTTTCTTCTGATAAATCACAAATATTCTATTTATTTAACACACAAAATAGTGCTATCGGTATAATTACAGATTATCTTGGAATAAATAAAACTCAAGTATTTAATTCTCCTTTTACTGAATGGTTATCTCAATGGCCAAATGAAAGAATGATAACAATAACAACTAAGCCGTCTTATAATGTTCCAGGCTATATGTACGCAATTGATCCAGCTAAAAAAGATTTAAATAAAATAATCGGTAATATAAACGGTTTAACTACTTTAACTAGTCCAAACGGTCAATTAGTTTTATATAGCAATAATAATTTAGCACTTTATATGTATGAAATAGGAACAGGAAATTCCCAGCCATTAGGAATTCAAACACTAGCAGAAAAATGTGTCTGGACCAAAGCAAGTGATGCTATTTATTGTGCTGTTCCTAAATATATTCCAACTGGTAATTATCCTGACTCTTGGTATATGGGGGAAATATCTTTTAATGATAATGTTTGGTTTATAGATATAAATAGTGGAAATACTACAATGGTATTAGATGTAATTCGAGCAGGAAATGAGGAAGAATTAGATATAATAAAACTAGACACAGATGAAAACCAAGATTATTTGTTCTTTATGAATAAAAAAGATTCTTATTTGTGGGAACTTGATTTATAAAACTTAAATATTTCCTATATATTTAATAACAACACGACGAGAAAACCCTTCTCCAGTTGATTCTGTTTTTACATCAGTAGCTTCAGCTAAAAATTCATGAACTATCCTGCGATCAAAGGCTGACATTGGTTCAACTTCTATACTTGATTTAAAATACCTAGAACGCTCAGCCATCATATGAGCTATTGTGTGAATATTTTCTATACGTTTTTTCTGAAAACCATTTATATCAATTAAAATATCAAAACCATCTGGACTTTCAGGTGTTATTTTTGTTTCAATAATTCTTCTAACTAAATGATTAAGTGCAGTAAGTGCTTCCCCTCCACGACTAGTAAAAAAATGTGGTTGATCCACTTCAACAGAAAACCAAACTGATTTAGGACTTTTTTCTTCAATATTAATTTCATTAACACTTACGGTTGTGTTTTGAATTAATTCTTTTATTAAATTCTGTATCTCTGTTTTTTCCATATTTTTACTATATTTTTATTCTATATCTCTTTTATGTTTATTTTACTACTTCTATTTCTGTTAATTTACTTTTTCTGTTTACATAAATTTGCTGACCTATTGTGAATATATTACTTGTAACCCAATACAATGCAATAGCACCAGAAACACTATATGCAATAAATGCAACTATAAACGGAAAAACATATTTCATTTGCATGCTCATACTTTTTGCAAAAGTTGCCTGAAATGATTTATCTTTTTTGTCAGAACCTGAAACTGATACACTTTTTGGCATAAAATACGCTTGAAAAAACTGAGAAACTCCAGCTATTATTGCCAAAACCAAACTTTTTCCTCCTATATCTAAAATTCCAAGGAAACTCATACTAACCTTTTCTGGCACAGAAACAAAAGAATAAAGTAAACCACCATCAAAAGTAATACCTTTTAGGAAAACATAATATAAAGCAAATATTATCGGAAGCTGTATTAAAATCAAAAGGCAACCAGAAAATGGATTAGTTTTGTATTTTTTGTATAACTCCATTGTTTGACGAGCTTGCTCTTCTTTTGTGGCACCACTTTTTTTAATCTTGCTTAATTCAGGCTCTAAAAGCTTCATTTTTGCCTGATTTTTGATAGAACGATGAGAAAGCGGGAATAGTATCAATTTAACTAAAATAGTTAATATAATAACAGCTACACCAAGATCTCCGCCTGGAACAAAAGAAACCAACATAGCCAAAACATTCAATAATGGATCATATAAAGCTACGTGCCAAATTTGAGTAATCATTCTTCTATCTTATATGAAAATAGAAAAAAATCAAAATTATTTAAATTATTTAAGTAAATCTAAATGTTTTTTTTGCCATGGATGACAGCGTAAAATTCTTTTTATAGCCAACAAAAACCCCCTAAAAATTCCATATTTTTCTATGGCTTGCTTTGCATAATCAGAACAAGAAGGATAAAAAACACAAACCGGATTTTTTATAATTCCAAGTTTTTTTAAAAAACCTCTATCTGGAGATAATATTTTCTGATAAACAGAAATTAAATAAATAAAAAAATTTTTACTTTTTTTTTTGCATTTGTATTTGAATTTAATCTATCTAAAATAAATAGAATTTCGTTTTCAAGATTTAATAAATAAGTTTTTTTAGGTTTTTTTAAAAAATCTAAACTATTTTTAGAAAAAACAAAAACACCAGTTAAACAAGCAGGGAACTGCTTTATATGTTTTTTTATAATTTTATAACCCATTCTTCTTAATTTATTACGTATTACAGCTTTTTTATTTATTGCTTTGGGACAAATAAAAGAAATTCTTGGTTTAAATCCTGTTTTTTTTAGCAAGAATTTAAAACTTAAATTAGAAGAACTAATAAAAAAACCATCTTTAAATAACTCATCTACTTTTTTTTTACTAACTCTATTTTTTTTAGAAAGCATTTTAAAATATATAAAACACAAAACAACCTAAACACTAAGTTTAGTTCTTCCTTTTCTTCTTCTGCGTGCAATAACCTTAGTTCCTGTTTTTGTTCTAGATCTAACCAAAAACCCATGAGTTTTTG
>JBDRFV010000041.1:0-6393 GCA_043818335.1 Patescibacteria group bacterium | reverse complement strand
AATTTAAATAAATATATGAAAATAGAATGTGAATTAGAAAAAATAAAAAACGCAATTAATCAAGCAGAAAAAGTAACTGGAAAAAACTTAACGTTACCAGTTTTGGGATCTATTCTTTTTGTCGCAAACAAAAAGTCATTAAAAATTAGATCAACAAACTTAAGTATTGGTGTTGAAATAGAAATTCCTGCAAAAATTGAAAAAGAGGGAATTATGGCTATTTCCGGTTCTGTTTTATCTGGAATTTTTTCTAATATTATTCAGAATGAAAAGGTTTTTTTAGAAGAAGAGGGTGGAAATTTACTAATTAAAACTAAAAAAAATAAAATTAAAGTAAAAGGACAGCCATATGATGATTTTCCGACTATTCCAATTGTTGAAGGTCAAACATTTGAAATAGAATCAAAAAAATTAATAGATGGCATAAAGTCTGTTTATTATAGTTCTTCTATTTCTGATATAAAGCCAGAAATTTCAAGTGTATTTATTTATACAGAAGAAGATGATAATTTGGTATTTGTTTCAACTGATTCTTTTAGGCTGGCTGAGAAAAAAATAAAAGTAAAAAATATTAAAGAAATTACCGGCATTCTTATTCCTTTTAAAAATATACCTGAAATATTAAGGATTTTTGGGGATATTTCTGAAGATGTAAAAGTTTGTTTTAATAAAAATTTAATATCTTTTTCTTCTGATAATATATATTTAACTTCTAGAATTATTGACGGGGTTTTTCCAGACTATCGTCAGATATTACCAAAAGAAAATAAAACAGAAGCTGTTGTTTTAAAACAGGATTTATTAAATGCACTTAAAATTTCTAATATATTTTCAGATAAATTTAATCAACTTAATTTAATTATAAAACCAAAAGAAAAAATATTTGAACTTTCTTCTCAAAACAATGATATTGGAGAAAATAAAACATATTTAGATGCTGCTATTACTGGAGAAAACATAGAATTATCTTTTAATTACAAATATTTTTTAGATTGTTTTCAGTCTATAAATACAGACAGTTTATCTATAAAACTTAACGAAGCATCTAGGCCAATAGTTGTTTCGGGTGTTTCTGATAAATCTTTTATTTATCTTATAATGCCAATGAATAAATAGAAATAAATAAAATTATTTATGATAGAAATAAAAGACTTACTTTCAAGATTTTCTAACTTACTTTCATTTTCTGAGATTAAAAAACAAATTATTAAAGAAGTTTTATTAGAAGTTATTAATCTAGAAATTAATTCTAGTAAAATAAAAATAAAAAATAATATAGTTTATTTAGATATTAAACCAATATATAAAAATGAGATTTTTCTTAAAAAGGAAAAAATTTTTGAAAAATTAAAAGAAAAAATGAGTATTAATAATAGATTACCGGAGGATTTTAGATAGTTTTTTATTTTTTATTTTTTATTCTGTTATTTTGAAAGTAGAAATAATTTCTGCTTGATTATAAACTAAATCATAGGCTATTATTCTAATTTGGTTTTCGTTTTCTAGATTATCTAATTCAGATGGAATAAAAGAAAAATTAAAAGGAAAATTAGAAGTTCCTAAATAACTACCGTTTATAAATATGTCTATTTTTTTTAGTTCATATGGGCCAGTTTTTTGAATTTTTAGTTGGATTTTTTGATCAACTGGATATGAGTTTTCTGTGTTTGGTTCTAAAATTAAAATTGATAGTGGGTTTGTTTCAGAATGAATATTGTCAATTTCAATAGGCATGTCATCCCATGTTGTAATTGGATAATTGAATCTATTTTGTGCCCACCAAGTTTGTATTGGTATTTCCCAGTGGCTGAATTGTGAATTTTTTGTTGGATCTATTGGCGGATTTCCTAAAATATTATCTCTATCTAGCCAATATAAAATTGAATGAACTTCTGTTATTACTTTTTCTTGAATTGTTTCTGTTGGGGTGTTTTCAGTTGCTAGTTTACCTGAAATCTTATCTATAAAGAAATGTTCATTTCCTTGCCAAAAACCTCTTAAAATTGGTTTTAGTGTTTCTGTATCAGTTTCTAGGTTTGGTTTTTCAAATTGTTCGTTTGGTAAAACTTTCAATGCTTCTGTTATAAATTTATTCCAAATTGGTCCGGCTACCGAAGCACCTCCTTTTTTCATCGGCTTATTATCATTATTTCCGGCCCAAACGCCAATTGAAATTGTTGGGGTATATCCAACAGTCCACGCGTCCTTATTATTGTTTGTGGTTCCTGTTTTTACAGCTACTTCTTGTCCTGGTATTTTTAATACTGAATTTGCACCAAAAGTTGGTGTTCTTGCTATGTTATCAGATAAAATGTCTGACAGTATTAGGGTTGTGTTTTTTGGTAGAATTTCTCTTGGTTTTGGAGAAAATTCTTCTAAAACTTCGCCATTATTTTTTTCTATTTTTAAGATTCCAGTATATGGATTTCTTATTCCGTTGTTTGCAAAAACACCATAAGCAGAAGTTATATCTAATAAAGAAACTTCACCACCTCCGATAACCAATGTAAGTCCGTAACGACTTAGATCAGTTAGTGTGCTAATACCCATTTCTTCAGCTGTATTTAATGAATCTTGTAATCCAGCTAGATAAAATAATTTTACGGCTATTATGTTTATAGACTGAGCTAATCCATTTCTTAAACTCATTGGACCACGGAATTTTCCATCATAATTGTCTGGCATATAACAATCTGCTTGACTATGTCCTGGTAATGCTTTTCCATAGGCATTACAAGTTGATTGAAATTCTGTTGGTAAATCAAATAAGACAGTATCAGGTGTAAATCCTTTGTTAAATGCAGTTGCGTAAATAAAAGGTTTAAAAGAAGAACCTGGCTGTCTGTGTGCGGTTGCTATATTATAGTTTCCATCTATTAATTTATCAAAATAATCTCTAGATCCAACCATTGTAAGTATTTGTCCTGTTTTTGGGTCTATTGCTACTAGCCCAGCATTACTGCCGTTCCAGTCTTTTTCATTTTGTAATGCACCTTCTCTCACTATTTTCTCACCTTTTTGCTGTAAAGTATAATCTAATGTTGTTGTTATTTTTAGCCCACCATTTCCAATAATTTCTTCCCCATATTTTTGTTCTAAATAATCTTTTATAAAGAAAACAAAATGGGGAGCTTTTATTCCACCAATAGATTGTGGTAAAAAGTTTACTGTTTCAATTTTTGCTGTATCATATTCTTCTTTTGTTATATATCCTAATTCGTTCATTCTAAAAAGAACCAAATTTTTTCTTTCTTCTAGTTTATCTTTATTTTTTCCATATGGAGATAAGGTAGTTGGAGCTTGTGGAATTGCTGCTAGATAAGATGCTTCTGCTAGTGTTAAATCTTTTGGATCTTTGCCGAAGTAAGTTCTAGAAGCTTCTTCTATTCCATATAAAGTTCCTCCATATGGTGATTCGTTTAAATAAGCTTCTAAAATTTGTTGTTTTGTAAGTTCTTTTTCTATCTTAAGAGCCAAAACCCATTCTTTTATTTTTCTAGTCAGTGTCTTTTTTGGTGTTAATAATGTGTTTTTTACTAATTGTTGAGTAATAGTTGATCCACCTTGGGTTTTTCCAACGTTTAAAATATTTGATAAAGCAGCTCTTATAATAGAAGTAATTTTTATTCCATTATGACTATAAAAACTATAATCTTCTATCGCAATTGTTGCATTTTGTATATTATTTCCCATTTCTTCAATAGAAATATCCGTTTTTCTTATATCTTGGCTGATGTCATATAAAAGTATTTCACCGGTTCGGTCGTATATTTTAACCGAGCTCATTGTTCTTCTTTCTTCAAAAGAACGGAAATCTGGGATTTTAATAGATGAAAGCCAGATTATTATAATAGAAACTATAATAATAAAAGCCCCAACAGAAAGAAGTAGTAGATTTTTAAAAAATCGATGTTTTCTGAGTTTTTTTATTTTTTTGAACATTATTTAATCATAGCAGAAAATATGTTATAATCCAGAGAATGAAAGTTATAACAGATGAAAAGAAAATTGATGAAATATTAACTCGTGGGGTAATAACTAATGTGTTACCCACTAAAGAGGATTTTAAAAAACTTCTTATGTCTGGTAAAAGAATAAGAATTTATATAGGGTTTGATGCCACTGCCGATACTCTTCATTTGAGCCACGCAAAAAACATAATGCTGCTAGAAGAATTTCGTAAACTTGGGCACGAAGTAATTTTACTTTTTGGTGATTTTACAGCACGTATTGGTGACCCATCTGATCAAGAAGGGACAAGAGCTATTTTATCAAAAAAAGAAATTTTAAATAATATTAAAAAATGGAGAAAACAAATTAAAAACTTAATTTCATTTAATGATTTTAAAAATCCAGCAAAAATAAAATTTAATAGTAAATGGCTTTCTAAATTGTCCATGGAAGATGTCCTTAATTTAGCCTCAAAAGTTACAGTTCAGCAGATTATTGAGCGAGATATGTTTCAAAAAAGAATTAAAGAGGGGAAACATATATTTTTACATGAATTTATGTACCCTTTGATGCAAGGATATGACAGTGTAGCCATGGAGGTTGATGTTGAGATGTGTGGCACAGATCAAATTTTTAATGCTTTAGTAGGACGTACTCTTTTACGAAAAATGAAAAGCAGAGAAAAATTTGTAGTTGTAGTAAATCTTATGGAAAATCCAATAACAAAAGAATTGATGTCAAAGAGTCGCGGCACTGGAGTATTTTTAAATACTACTCCATTAGAAATGTTTGGTGCGATTATGGCTCAGCCAGATGAAATGATTGAGCCACTTTTTAGAAATTGCACAGGAGTTCCAGTTGAAACTTTTAATAGTTTTTTTAAAGATCCTAAATTAGCAAAAATGAAAGTTGCCAAAGAAATTGTAAGCGGAGTTTTTGGTGATACACAAAAAGCAAAAAAAGCTGAAGAGAATTGGGAAAATGTTTTTTCTAAAAAAGAAATTCCAAATGAAATGCAGGAAATTTTTATAGCAAACAAAGAAAATTTAGTAGATGTTTTAGTAAAAAATAAAATTTTATCTTCTAAGTCTGAATGGCGAAGATTAATTGAAGGAGGAGGTGTGCATGATTTAGAAAAAAAAGAAGTAATAAAAGATGTTAATCTAAAAACAGAAAAAGACATGATCTTAAAGATTGGTAAGAAAAAATTTGTAAAAATAATAATAAAATAAAAAAATAAACAAAAAACCGCTCTAATTTTATAGAGCGGTTTTTTGTTTAATAACTATCTATATCGTCGTCTGTCATCATTGGGTTATCTTCAAAAGAATCACCAATAATATCAGAACCCATATTCTCTTCTTTATCCATTAATTCATCGTCATCCATATTTTTAAAATTTTTTTTAAAAACGACCAACTAATAATAAATTATCTTCAATTTATTATATATTTTTATCAAAAACAGAATCGTTTAGCAATATCAAAAATTAGGATCTGTGGATAACTAATTTTTAAGATGGGCTGAGGCAGTTAAGGCAATAGCCACAGCGTCTAATTCGTCATCTGATTTTTTGGTTTTATCTATTTTTATTAGGATTTTTACCATTTTCATCATTTGTTCTTTTGATGCTTTACCGTATCCTGTCGTTGCTATTTTTATCTGAGGCGGTGATGCTTCAAAAATTTTAAGTCCTGCTTGTGAAGCTTCATAAATAATTACACCCCTTACTTCTGCTACGTGCATTACTGTTTTGTGATTTGTTGTTAAAAATAAAGTTTCTATAGCTAAAACTTCTGGTTTGTGTTTTTTTATTATATTTTTTACTTCTTCACCAATTAGTTTTAATCTTTCTGAAAATTCTAATTTACTAGAAGTTTTAAAGCATTTAGAAAAAATTAACTCTTCTTTTTTAGAAATTTCGTTTTTTTCTAATATTGCCATACCAACTCTTTCAAATCCTGGGTCTATTCCTAATATTTTCATAATTTTTTTTAAATTAATTTTTTCTGTAAATTTACAGGAATATCAAAACCCAAATGCGCATATGCTTTTTCTGTTGCAACTCTTCCTCGCGCAGTTCTTTCTAAAAGTCCCAACTGAATTAAATATGGCTCAATAACTTCTTCTATTGTTGCTTCTTCTTCAGAAAGTGCAGCTGCAATTGTTTTTAAACCAACTGGTCCACCATTAAATTTCTGTATTAAAACTTCTAAAAACTTTCTATCAGAAGAATTTAAGCCAATTTCATCTACAGAAAGCATGTGCAACGCAGACTTTACAGTTTCTTTATCTAATTTTTTTTTATTAACTTGCGCATAATCTCTACATCTTTTTAAAAAATAATTTGCAGTTCGTGGAGTAAAACGACTTCGTTTTGCGATTTCTTCTAGGGCTTCTTCTTCTAACTCTGTATCTAAAAGTTTACTTGATCTACGAACT
>JBDRFV010000040.1:0-9356 GCA_043818335.1 Patescibacteria group bacterium | reverse complement strand
TAGTTGTCCTAGATAGACAAGTTTTTTTCTCAAAATAAAAGATATATGAATTTCTATTTAACGTTGACATAATATGGAATATTTTTATAAACCGATTTCAAAATAATTTTTAAAAGTCGATATTTACATAATACTCTAAATGCTTAGGTTTGTCTAGTTTTAGAAATTTGGTAGAATAAGGGCATGAAGTTAAAATTTAATTTTCCGCCAAAAAGCACAAATAAACAAAGCAAAGAAGATCGTCTAATAAGAAATTCAGAAGATCCGGATTTTATTCCTGATAAAGAAGTTTTTTCTATTTTGAGTGATCCAGAGTTTGCAAAAACTTTTCCTGACCCAAGTAGTTTTCAGTATACTACTTTGAAATTTAATTTTACAGATTCAAAAGAATCTGCGACTAACAGCTTATCCTATTTGAAAAAATTTATTGAAACAAACGATAAGTCTATTTCAGGTTTAATTAGATTTAGTCAGTTTTTGCATACTGCTTTGGGTAATAAATCTTCAGTAAAGTTTATCGCGCAAAAAGAAGAAAAAGTTAAAAAAATATTAGAAAAAGGTTTTAAAGATATTTCTTCCAGTCCTAAAACCAATTATTTCACTGGAATTTTATTAAATCCAGATATTTTATTAAAAAAAACAGAAAGTTTTGAAAAAGCAGAGAAAGATTTAACGCCGGTTCAGGTTTCTAATGATTATTTTATTCAAGATAATGGCTTTGATCCGATTCCAATCTTTTATCATATAGATAATTCTGAAGAATTTAATTCTTTAATTTTAAAACAGAGTGAGTTTTTTAAAAATGTTCGTCCAGAAAACAGACCTAACCCTAATTTTGGGAAAATGAGTTTATCAGAATTAAAAGAATTTAAAGAAAAATATTTAGATAGCACTATTAATTTTGATGAAAAGAAATCTGAAATAAGAGAAAAAATAGATACAGTTGCACGTAGATTAAGCCCTGAAGAAATTATGGCGTTTTTTCCTGATTCAAAAAACATATATGAGTTAACTCAAGACCCTTTGCTTTTGGAGTTTAGGGTTTTTAATAATCCTGAAATACGACAGCAGATAGAAAAAGAATTTGGAATTAGTTTGAAAGAAATTCCCATGAAAGAGCAGGTTTATTTTTTGACTAGTATATTAAAAAAAACCAATGAAAGCATAAGACCAGCCCAAAATTTTTCAAAAAAATTTGGTTTGGCGGGTGTTAAGACTTTTTTGTCTGTTGAACATGGTGGAAAAGAAATGGGGGACAAAATATTAGAATTAAGTGAAAAACTACCGAAAGATTCTGCTGATATATTATTTAAAACATATGGAGAAATGGTTGATGCAACAGCGGAAATTGAAGCACTAATTATTGATAATTTGGGAGAAAAAGCTACTCCAGATTTAATAAATCAAACTAAAGAGGCTCTTTTATTAGGAGGTAAAAAATTATTAGAGAGTTATGCTAAAAAAGCTAGTACTTGCAAGGATATTGAATGTGAAAATTTGGGCAAGGAGCTAGAAGAACATTTATCACTTGCTAAAAAATCAATTTTTGCTTTTTCTTATGCTTGTAAAACTTTAGCAGAAAGCGGAGAATTTAATTTTGAAGATTTCAAAAAAGCAAAACTTTCTTACGATAAAAGTCCCATTCCAGAAAAAATGCAGAAAGAAATAATTGCGATGCATCATGAAAATACAAAACAATATCCAGATACTTTAAAGGAAAAATGGCGCGGGACATTAAAGGAAGGCTTGGAAAAAGAAAATTCTAAACAAATGATCGTTTCTGTTTCTTATGAAGAAAGTGTAGTTTCTGCTATGAGAGTAATAGAACAAGATGATGGTTCTTGGTATGGGGCATCTTTTAATGTGAATCCGACTGTGATGGGTTCACGTATTGGAAGTGAACTTTTGAAGAAAGTTTTGGAAGACTTAGCAAAAAATAAACCTTTTGTGGCCGATTGTTATGCAGAAAATCCTATGCTTAAAACATATACAGAAAAATTTGGATTTGAAATTACTAAAACCTATGAGAATTATGAGAATACTGGGGTAAAGGTTTATCAGATTACTCTTTCTCCAAAGAAGTAAGTTTTTCCCAACCTGAATCAAAAATATTTTTTAAAGTTAGAGCTATTGATGAATCTTCTATGATTAATCCTATTTTTTTATTTTCTTCTAAAGTTAAGATTGTTACTTTGTTGTCATATACTTGGACAGCAGTAGGCAAATTTTGAATATTTTTTTCTATTCGTATTTTTGTCATTTCTATAGCATTTTTTGCATATTCTTCACTTTTTTGATTGTTGGGTAGGATCATCCTTTTGGATATTCCTTTTTTGATTCTCTTTTCTAGATATTCTTTAAATTTTTCTTGGATTTCTTTGTTAGCAAGATTTATGTCTATCCATTGTCTTATTTCAGTTTCATTTTCTGGATAGTCTCCAGTTATTTTTTCAATAGCATCCTCTCCTTCAAAAAACTGCACATTTGGTTTGCCAGTGATTAGATTATATTTAGAAGATAAAGATCCAATAGAGCTGGTCAGCATTTCTTTAGTTAAAGCTACCTCTTTCTCTTTTCTTTCTATATTTGAAAGTAAAAGACTTGGGTGAGAAGGGGAAAATACTGCCACAGTACCAGTTCCACCTTTTTTTGAGACTAAACTCATAGATTCTAGTTGTTCTAGAACTTTATAAATAAGTCCGCGTTTGATACCAGTCCATTTTGAAAGATCACTGGCTCTTTGCGGACCTTTTTCTAATAGTGCTTGATAGGCTTGAGCTTGTTCTCCTGATAGTCCAGCTTGTATTAAAATATTTTCTTCTTGCATACTAAAAGTATATATTATCTCTTTTTGCCACGCAAGTATGACAATGTGGATAACTATTTTAGCTTTATTTTTAAAGGTTTTTTGTTATTTTTTTAGGTTTAGTTTTGTTTTATTGACAAAACATTTTAAACATGCTATACTATATTCAGATAAATGTTCATTAAGGGAGATGCCAAAAGATTGATGCCCACCTCTGAACCTTTAGTTCAGGAACGAATTAAGGGGATGGTACCTAGACCTGTAAGCTAGGAAAGAGGAGAGAGTGTGCTGAGAGACAATCTTTTGAAATCTGTTTGCACCGTGGATTGTGAATTAAGTGGAAGCCGCAAACCGAAACTTAAAACACTATATATTCCACAACCGTGTATGTCTCAAGCGTAAGTTTGAGAAGACATAGGCAGGTCATTAAGAGCTTAACCCTCTCTTGTGGTCTGAAATGTCTTTACGAAGGAGCTGAATGTTTGAGGAGAAATATTCAGAGCACAAAGAGGAGAGAGACTTGCTTTGTGGTTTAGACAATATCTTTGACAATATAATATTCTGAGTGCGATTCTTGTTTGTCATGTGACGAGCAATGAATGGTATTTAGATATGCTTCATGAAGAAATTCGTGAGGTGAAATAGAGTTTTTCATTTTTTGTTTAGTTAAAAAAATTTGAGTTCTCGTTTTTGGTATTTATATTTAGATATTGAAAATGAGAATTCAAATTAAATAAAAAATTAACTAAAAAAGTCCCGTGAGTAAAGTAGCGGGCATTACGAGAATGAAAACTATTAAATTACAGTGGTCAGTGACTTCCATCATTGATATGGAAAGAATTCTGCGGACAGTTTGCGGAAACTGTCAGTATTTTTTGACCTACAATGTTTACACATACGATTGTGGTCAGTATGTGTGGGGTAACACCATTTATCTTCCCGAGGATCGGGAAGAATTAGGAGAAATTATTTCTAAGATGTCCCTTGGGTGGGACGATAGAAAAAATTTATTGGTATTAAATAAGGAGTATGATACTCCAAACCCTTTTATACGGGAAGAATACCAAAAAAAAGAAAGTAAGATCGCAATTATGTTTCAGAATATATATACTGCGATAAGAAATTGTCCTACAATTCCGGATCCAACAACATCCGGCTACTATTCCTCCGACTATGGGGGAGAAGCTTCTACTAAAATTTATTGGGAAAAGTTTTTTCAGGAATTTTCTGAACATCCTGTTAAAACTTTTAAGACTATCGCCAAAAAATTGGCGAGACAAATTGAAGATTTAGAAGAAGACAAAAAAAGAGATCTTGTGTCTCTGACAGATCTTATTGTTGAGAAAAAGTTTATCCCTAAAATTTTCGAAATTGTAAAGGGAAAAACTTTTACAATAGGAGAAGGAAATTACCAGGGGCGCCCTGGTTGCAACTCGTGGAATACAAAAATCAACAATATTCATGATGTTGTCGTGAATGAAATTGTAGATTTGAAAAAATTTGCAATTCCAGGATGTCGGTTTGTTCATGAGAACGAAGAATAAAAATAGGGTTAGGGTTTTAAAAAAATTTAGGAAAGGGTTGATTCGTTCGCCCTTTCCTTTCTTATTCAGATTTTCAATTTTTTAATTGGAAGTTTGATAGGGAAGTTTTCATTTTTTATTTAGTTAAGAAAATTTGAATTCTTGTTTTTGATATTTATATTTAGATATTGAAAATGAGAATTCAAATTAAATAAAAAATTAACTAAAAAAGTCCCACTGAGTAAAGTAGGTGGGCGATAAAAAAATGAAATATCAAAACTTTCCTGTTTATCAGGAAGAAAACGGAATGCTAAATGAAGTAGAAATAATTGAGGAAAAGTCTCAGTTATATGTAATGAAACACTATTGCCGGTCTCCGTATCTGGCATTTCCGATCCCAGAAAATGGGATGAGTATTTACCATTGTGTGACCGGCTTTAATTCCTGGTCGCACAAAATAGTGCTCTCCACTAAAACACCTGAAGAGGTATTTGCCATTGTTTTTCCAAATATAAAAGGGTTGAGTTTTCCTAAAGTAGGGGAATTGAAACCAGTGTCGGATTTAAAAATTACCCTTTTAGGGAGGGAATTTAGTGTAAAAGATGAAAACACTTTTTTTTCATTTGGGTATTATGACAATAATGATCCGGATGATTTTCAGGATGATATTGAGTTGCGGGTTTGGGATAACCCGTACTTAAAAATAGGGGGGAAAAAATACTCCTTAAAGATGTCGAAAAAATCAACACCTTATTCGGGTGGTATGAGTTTTTCAATTCTTAATATTGGGGGAATTGGTGTGGGCTTGGCCTATACTAATACCGAATTGCCGACACGTTTTTATGTGCAGTCCGTTAGGGCGCACAAAAGGGTGAATTTATCAATTTTCAAAAGGGTAAAGACAATCACCGAAACCAAAAATTATTCATTTGAAACTATTCATTACGAGTTTCAATAATAAATTAACCCCTGAGCTGTAAGGGGACACGAGACAGAACAATAGCGCTTTTGTGAAAGCTGTCTCAAGAATAGTAGGGTTAGGGTTTTAAAAATTTAGGAAAGGGGCGATGATTTCAAACCTTTCCTTTCTTATTCAGATTTTCAATTTTAAATTGGAAGTTTGATAGGGAATTAGGCTTTGAAGTTGGCGGAAGTAAAAAGAGATAAAAGGAGGGTGACGCTTGATTTAGAAGATCTCAAATCTTTTTAAATCAGAATCTCTCTCCTCTGGCGTTTCTCTCCTCATATTTTAATTTCTTCTGCTAATTTTTGAGCTTAATAAAAAAACCACACTGGAAAGTATGGTTTTTTTATTTGTGTATTTTTTATTTAGAATTTGAATTTTTAGATTTCACTACTATCTCGTCTATAATTCCATATTTTTTTGCTTCATCAGCATCCATAAAGAAATCTCTTTCTGCGTCTTTTTCTATTTGTGTAAAAGTTTTTCCTGTATTTTTTGCTAAAAGTTTATTTAAATTATCTTTTGTTTTTAAAATATGCTTCGCTGTAATTGCAATATCTGTCGCTTGTCCTTCAACTCCGCCGAGTGGCTGATGAATCATAACTTCAGCATTTGGTAGAATAAACCTCTTGCCTTTTTTTCCAGCTGATAAAATAATTGCGCCACCTGAAGCTGCAAGTCCAACGCAGAAAGTAGAAATATCAGGACGCACGTGATTCATTGTGTCTACAATTGCCATTGTTGAAGTTACAGAACCGCCGGGGGAATTAATATAAAGTGAAATATCTTTTTTTGCATCTTCTGATTCTAAAAATAAAAGCTGTGCTATTACAATATTTGCCGTGTGGTCATCTATTGGACCAGCTAGAAATATTATTCTTTCTTTTAAAAGTCTAGAATAAATATCATAAGCGCGCTCACCAAACTGACTTTTTTCAATTACTGTGGGTATAAGCATAAATTTTTAAAGTTACTACTAATAATTGTGATTTTTCTATAACTGCCTGCCCCGTAGGAAGCTCTGCTTTCCTTCGGGGTTGGGATTAACATAGATAAAATAGTTAGTTTTTTATTTAATAATATATCTAATATAACAAGAAACTTCGCTTTTTAATACTTGACAAACGGTATAGAATATGGTATTCTCTAACTAGAAACCATTTAAAAAAATAATATGAAAAATTTTTTGTTCTTGTTAATCATCATAGTACTCAGTACTTTGGTGATCGTTTCTTGTAAAAAGGAGCCGAAGTATGAGAAGTGCTTCGAGGTTCCAGAATCTAAAGTTCTTTCTATTCCAACGGATACTCTTTTAGGAAAAACAGTGGAAGTTGAATGGAGTACTTCCGATGGACGAGGAGATTTTTTTTCTTCAACAATCTCCCGAGTGAAATATCTTGGGGATAGTATTCCGGATCTTATCATTTCAAAAGATGCCCAACTTACGGTTGGGATAATTTTAACAAGAAAAGTCTCCGGAAGAAAAACTGAGGTTTTTGCCTTAAAGCCATTTATTTCTGGCGAAGGGCAGGTCTGGAACGAAATGAGTTATGCTGAAGTCGGTGTTTCTGAAACCGATGAAAGCATAATCATAACCTCAAATGGCATGAGGAGTCCCTCTGGAGAGGACTTCATGTGCATGAGGTTGAAGATATTTTTATAGCCGTATAAAGAAAAAGCCATAGGCAATCTTTATACGGCTTTTTCTTTTATGATTTCTTATTTTTGACTTACAGTAAGATTTATGATAATATCTATTTAGATAAAAATATTGTAAAATTAAAAATTCGTTCTATGAAAACAAATTTTTTTTTGATGATAACAGCTATTATGATAGCTTTTGTTAGTACAGCACAAACAAACGATTCTACTAAAATTGATTTTAATGGTCCAGCATTGAAGGTTTTAAAAGCTGAATATTCAGAAACAAAAATCTTATTGGATTCGGTTGAAAGTCAAATAAAACGGACATCAGAAGATCATGCAATCAGACTTTTGCTTAAGAAAGATGGTTATCTAGATCAGCTTAAGCTAGAATTAGAACGTGTCTATAATTATATCCAAGACACAGCTAACCATGATAGATCAATCATTGAAAAAAATATTGATGATGTGTGCAGGATCCAAGGAAAGTTAAATAGAATAGAAGAGGAAGTGAAAAATCCGGAAAATGCACCAAGAAAATTTTATTATTGAAAATAAAATCCCGAAACGAAAGTTCTCGGGATTTTTTTATTTCTGCTCTTCTAGGAATTTAAACACCCCAGCACTAAAAAATCTATTTATATAAGATTAATATGACACAGATATGCTAGAATTAATAGAATGGAAGGTTTTAAAAAGCATAAACACAATAAAAATTTAAAAAGTTTAGAAAATAGAGCTAAAAAAGGGCCAGCTGAAAATAAGCTTGAAGATTTTTTGTCTTTAAAAAATAATAAAGAAAAAAGTCTAAAAAGTCCAAAAAGCCCAGAAATTTTAGAAAACAAAATTGATGAAAAGCGTAAAGATATTTTTAATAAATTAGGAAAAAGTGAAAGACTAGAAGCAGTAAAAAAACACAAAGAGTCTTTAAGTGGAGAAAATTTGTCTGAGGTCAGTAAAGAATTTGTGGACCAGATTATTTTAAATGAAAACATAAGATATCAAAGCCTAGAAGCCTTAAATAGAGCAAAAAGAATTGATAAAGATTTTCCGGCCGGTGCTTTTGAAAAAACTTTTAATAAATATAAAAAACAAGAAAATAATCTTAAATTTGTTAATTCTAACCCCAGTGTACATATTGGAGATTGGTTGGAAGAAGGAGAAGGTGGTCATTACAGACAGCAGCCACCCTTAGTGAGTCGTTCGAAAGATTTTATTCAACTTACAAGTAAGGCAAATCCAGAACAGGCTGGTCAAATTCTTTCTCATGAATATAATCATATGATTACCCAAGGAGAAAGTAATTTTTCTGGTAAATATAAAAAATATCTCAAAGGAATGTTTTTAAGTGAAAAAGAGATTGATTCTTTTAAAGATAAGAAAGAATATGAAATTCTTTTTAGGGAAGCTTATAAAGGATCTGGGCCTATTTATAAATATTTAACTTCTCCAGCAGAAGTAAATGCATATTTGGGAACGAATTTAAGAAATGACCTTTTGAGAAATAAAATTATAAAAGATTTCTATAGTAAGATAGATGAAAATACTTTAAATCGAGTTGCTGACATTAAAGACAGTAATTGTAATAGAGAAAAAACTCCGATTTATAAAATTTATTTCTCCATCTTAAAAGATAAAGAAAAATTAATTAGTTGGCTTAATAATTATGCTATTTAGTTTATTTCTGCTCTTCTAGGAATTTAAACACAGCTTCATTTGTAAGCACGTTTTCGGCATGAATTTTTGCTCTTTCTGGGTCTGCGTCTTTGTAATGTTCCAATATCATAGCGACTTCTTTTTTAACTTGCTCTTCATCTGCTTTTACGTTTTCTTTTTTTGCAATTTCGTTTAAAATTAAACCTAATTTCGCTTTCTTCTCTGCATCTTTATGAAATTCTTTTTTCAAATCATCTATTGTTTTATTTAAATGCTTTAGATAATCTTCGAATTTCAATCCCATCTGTGTAATGTCAGATTCCATTCTGTATAGAATTTTGTTTAATTCTATTTCTATCAAAATTTCAGGCAAATCAACTTCTGTCTTTTCTATTATATCTTCTACTATTTTCAATCTTGTTTTTTCTTTTTGCTGATTTTCTTTTTCTAGTTTAATATTATCTTTTAGTTTTAATTTAAAATCTGCAACATCTTTGAAAGGCCCAAGAGCTTTAACAAATTCATCATTGAATTCTGGTAAATCTTCTTCTTTGGCCTCATCCCCTGCCTTCTCCGAAGGAGAAGGAGCCCTTCCCTTTGGGGAGGGTTTGGGAGGGGCTGTATTTTCGTGTTCACATTTTTCTCCTTCTTTGCAAGTATGTTCCCCGCCTGCATCAGCTGTGCTGGAAGCATTGCGGGCAGGTTTTGCTGCATCCACCTCTGAGTTGGCGGACAAGTCTGCAATGTGTTGTTTTTTTGCTCT
>JBDRFV010000039.1:0-6420 GCA_043818335.1 Patescibacteria group bacterium | reverse complement strand
GTACCAAAAATTCCAGTTTTTTTAAGTTCTTCAATTTCTTTTTCAACTGCTTTTTTTGTTTCAGGACTATTTAAAACTTTATTTATCTTTTCTACATCTATATTTAAATCTTTTAGAATATTATTTATATTCTCAGAATATATCACATAATCTTTATCAGCTGTAAACAAATAATCATTCAATTCCCAAAACTTTGCATCCCCATAAACTTCTCTTACCGCATAACCAACTTCTGATAAAAATTCCGTTTGGCCTTTTACTGGAAAGTGTGCAAAAATATAATTTGCATCTTTCTTTTCTACTAATTTTTTTATATCTGGAAAAGCTTTTCTTGAATAATCACAAGCATAACATCCAATAAAAACTACTGTGTCTTCAGAATCAGTTTTTATACTTGAAAAAATAGAAAAATCAGAATTTTCTAAAGTTAAATCACTTTCAGTATTTTGCACAACTCCACAAACAGCACCACTTTCATCTGGTGTACTAACTTTATTATTATCTCCATGCGGATCAAAAGCACAAAAACCAGAAGAATTTAAACCATTACAACTACCGTAAACGTAAAAATTATAACCACCGTAAATTACCCAAGCCATACTTCCTGCCATTAAGATAAAGAAAATCCAAGACAGTAATTCATAATGCTTATTTACTAATTTAGTTAAAAACATTGATCTGTTTATTAATTTAGCTAAAATTTTATCTTTTATTTTATCTTTAAAATCAGAATTACATGGTCTAAAAGTTGCTCTTTTAAAAACACAACCCAAAGCCTCTTTCGCTAAAGCTCTATGCGAAGCACTAAAAATTCCCATTATTCCAAATATTATTAAAGCAATTACACAAGGCATAAATTTATTTATCCGACACTTTAGTGTTTAGGATATAATCTTTAAAATTTTCGTTAAATTAGTAATAAATATCTCTGCTTCTTCTTTTGTATTATAAAAACAAAGAGAAACACGTGCGGAGTTCAAAAGCTTTTTATTTTCAAACCAAGAATGAACACAATGCCTACCAGCACGAATTGCAATTCCCCCCATACTATCTAATATAGTAGCAAATTTATGCATATCAGTATTTTCAATATAAAAATTAATTATTCCTGATCTTAAACTAGCATCTTTTGGACCAATAATTTTTATCTGTGTAAACTTAGAAAGTTCATCTGTTATATATTTATTTAATTTAAATTCGTGTTTTTCTATTTCATCAAAACCAACATTTTCTAAATATTTTACAGCTTCAGCTAATCCAATTATCCCTGCAAAATCTTGCAAACCAGCTTCAAATTTACCTGGAGCTTGTTTCAATTCAAAACTATCATATCTAGAAACTTCTACTGTATCCCCTCCAACTATGAATGGCGCTAAATTTTCTAATAATTTATATTTTCCATAAAAAACTCCGGTGCCAGTTGGTCCCAACATTTTATGTCCAGAAAAAGCTAAAAAATCAACATCTAAATCCTTAACATCAATTTTTTTATGAACAGCAATTTGAGCAGAATCTAGAAAAACTAAAGCTCCATTTTTGTGTGCAATTTCTATAATTTCTTTAGCCGGAATACTAACACCATCTAAATTTGAACTATATCCTAATGCAACAAGTTTTACACCTTTTACTAATTCAGAAAATTTTTCTAAATCAAAAGTATTATCTTCTTTTGAATAACAAATTTTTACTTCTATGCCAATCTTGTCTCTCAAAACTAACCACGGAATTAAATTCGAATTGTGCTCTTTGTCTGAAATCAAAACTACATCACCTTTTACAAAACCAAAACTATTGGCTAAAAGATTTATTCCTTCAGTAGTATTTCGAGTAAAAATTATTTCGTTTTCAGTTTTTGCATTAATAAAACCTGCAACTATTTTTCTAGTTTCTTTTACTTTCTTTGTGACTTTATCAGCCATTTTGTACACGCCTCTATTGCCACAGGCAGGAAAATTAAAATAATATTCTTCCATAGCTTTAACTACAGAATCTGGTTTTAAGCTCATGCAAGCACTATCAAAATAAATAGGCGCAGAAGCCTTATTTTTGCTTAATACAGTGAAATCTTCCCTTGTTTTAGCTAAATCTCGCATAAATTATATTTCCTGATTATAGCACAAATTTGCCAATTTTTGTCCTTTTTATACTAAAAGCCAAAGCTGGAATTTTAAGCTTATTTCCCAAAGAATTTGCTATTCCCCTAACATAAGTTCCACCACTACAGTTTATTTTAAAATTAGCTATATAATAAAAACTTTTCCTATTTATCTCTTTCTGCCAAACTTTTAAAATTTCTTTCTGCCTAAAATCTCCATTAACCTTCAAAACCCTACTTTTTATATTTTTAAATAATTTAGTACTTTTAATTTTTCTAATTTTTAATAATTTTAAATTTTCTACTTTTACTTCCCTTTTTGGTACTTCCACTTCTTCATTTGCACGCGCATAGGAAAAAAGCTGTCTGCCATCTACGGTTTTAGAAGAGTAAACAGGATATTCTTGTATAAAATTTCCAATAAAAAATTTTAAATTTCTATTTATTTCTTTTTCTAATAATTTTTTAGATAAAACATTTTTTTTACTTTCTAAAACTTTACCCAAAATATCATAAGTATCAGTACTGAAACCAAAAAGAATTCTAAATTCATATTCTTTATTTAAATTTAAATATTCTTCTTTATTTTTTATTTCTTCGTCTACTAGAATAATTAATAAACCACTCGCCATTGGATCTAATCTTCCAGCATATGTCATGCTAGAATTTTTATATAATTTATTCTTAACTCGAAAACTTTCCAGAGCTTCAAGTGGAGTTTCTCCTTCTTTTTTATTTAGAATTAGTACTTTTTTCACAAAACAAATTACTAAATTTTTAAATAGCTTTTCTAACTATACAAATTGGTGTCTGTTCAGAAGATTGTCCTAATGGATTATCTTTAAAAACAGCCTTGCAAAAAGTATCAGAAATATCTTTATTAGACTTACCAAGAATAGCAACACCTAAATCATTAGCATCTATTATGACAACTTCATGATTTATCTTAGATTTTAGCTCTAATGCCACTTTTTCTGGCTCTGCTGGCCCTAATTTTGCATATTTATTATAAGGCGGCAAAGTATAATCACATGGACCATCTATGGCATTTATATTCTTTCCAACAACTTTATAAAATATACCTTTCATGCCAAAAGGTTTTGTAACAGCAGAAATAAACGCACCAAAAAGCATTCTAAAAGCACCAGCCTCTTTAATTGCTAACTGCATTGTCCATGGACTTTTTAAACCAATACCATATGGACTTTTATGAACAAATTTTACAAGAAATTTTGCAAGACAAGATGGCTTTATGTCTTTTATTGGAAATGCTCTACCTTGCGATATTGCAATAATTCTTTCACTTATAAAAAGTACATCTTTATCTAATAAATAAGATTTTGCATATTTATTTATAACTTCGATTATATTATCACCTTCAGAAATAACATGCGTTTTAATTGGTAATCTTGCCCAATTTACATTATCTATATTTATATTTAAATTTTTATTTTTATTTGGCTGTAAATTTTTTGAATTTTCCATAATTTTATTAGCGGAGGCGGAGAGATTCGAACTCTCGGTGGGTTGCCCCACACAGACTTTCCAGGTCTGCGCACTAGACCGCTATGCGACGCCTCCTAATATTTATTAATTTTTTAACAAAGACGTTTTTAAACTACTCTTAAAAGATAACATCTTTTCAGACAAAAGCCATCTATTTAAAACCGGCGTTAAGGTTAATGCAAAACCAATGCTTCCCGCTAAATGTAAAATAGTAAACGGAATCTGAAGAATTAATGCATTTAATATAGTCTGATGAAATATAGGCGCAAACAAAACTCCAGTTATTAAATCAAAAATTATAGTCGCACAAAATGCAAATATAACAAAATTAAAAATAGAAGATTTAAATTTTTTAAAATAAAAAGCAGAAATAGCACCAATTAAACCATAAGTTATCCCAGCAATCCATGTCCAAGATCCAAAATGAGTTACTAAGTCAAATAAAAAAATACTTAAAAATCCAAACAAAAAACCATATAAAAAACCATATTTCTTACCAATTGGCATTATGGAAGCCATAATTGGCTCAACATTTGGTGCTCTAAATGGAATTAATCTAAAAAGAAAACATCCAACAAAAATTATTAAAATTTTAATCTTACTTTTTATCATGGATTTTGATTATATCATATTTAAAAAATCTTTTTCTTCTATAATTTTTACTCCCAATTTTTGTGCATCTGTCAATTTAGAACCAGGATTTTCTCCCGATAAAACATAGGAAGTATTTTTTGAAACAGAACCAGAAACTTTTCCGCCTAATTTTAATATTTTTTCTTTTGCTAATTCACGAGACATACTAGATAAAGTTCCAGTTAAAACAAAAGTTAATCCAAAAAACTTGCCATCTAATCTTTTTTCTGCTTTTTTTATAACTACTCCATTCTTTTTAAGTTTTTCTATAAATAATAAATTACTTTTATCTTTAAAAAATTTAAAAACACTTTCAGAAACAGCTGGACCGATATTTTCTATATTATTTATTTCTTCTAAACTAGCTTTTTCTAATTTCTCTAAACTACCAAAACTTTCTGCTAAATCTCTAGCTGTTTCTTCACCTACATGTAAAATCCCTAAAGCCCAAAGAAACTTACCTAAACTAATTTTTTTCTTCATATCTATTTCTTTTATAATATTTCCAGCACTTTTTTCTCCAAATCTTTCTAAAATTTCTATATCTTCTTTTTTTAAATTAAAAATATCTGCCGCATCTGTAATTAAACCTTTATCTTTAAATCTTCTCAAAATTTTTGGGCCCAATTCATAAATTTCAAACACAGCAACAAAATGTTCTAAAAATCTTTCATTTTTTGCTGGACATTTTAAATTAGGACAAATAAAAGCAACTAAATTTTCTTTTCTAATTATTTTGGTGCCACAAATGGGACAAACTTCTGGCATTTTAAATTTTTTTTCTTTTCCTGTACGCATTTTTGGCAAAACTTCTACAACAGCCGGCACAACATCACCTGCTTTTAAAATAACCACAGTATCACCAATCCGCACATCTAATCTTTCTATTTGATCCATATTGTGCAAAGTAGCTTTTGACACAACAGAACCAGCTACTAATGTTGAATTAAAAATAGCCAATGGCGTTAAAACCCCAGTTCTGCCAACATTTACTTTTATTTCTTTAATAACAGTTGTAGCGCGTTCTGCTGGATATTTAAAAGCAACCATATATCTTGGTGCTTTTCCAACAATTCCCAAAGTTTCTTGTAATTCTAAGTTATCCACAGATACAACTATTCCATCCGTGCCATATTCAAAATCATCTCTAATCTTCTGAAATTTCTTAATAAAATTTATAACTTCTGGAATATTTTTACAAAAAGCATCATGATTATCAACTTTAAATCCAAGCTTTTTAAGTAACTCATGTTTGTCAGAATGATTAATTATTTTTTCCTTATTTTTTTCATCTACTATTTCAGCGATATCATATGCAAAAAAATCTAATTTTCTTTCTGCTGATAATTTTGGATCTAATTGACGCAAACTTCCCGCCGCGGCATTTCTAGTATTAGCAAAAAGTTGCTTATTTTCTTTTTCATTTTTTTTATTTAAAATTTCTAAAGTTGTTTTAGACATTACTGCCTCACCGCGAACTTCCATATAATCAGAAAATAAACCATTTAATTTAAGAGGTATAGATTTTATAGTTCTTAAATTTTGAGTTATATCTTCTCCAATAAATCCATCTCCTCTCGTCGCGCCTCTAGTAAAAATTCCTTTTTCATAAATTAAAGAAACTGCTAAACCATCAAATTTCACTTCACAAAAATAATCTATTTTTTTATTTTCATTTAATAACTTTTTAATTCTTTTTTCCCAATCAAAAAGTTCTTCTTCAGAAAAAACATCATTCAAAGATGTCATCCTAACTTTATGTTTTACTTTTTCAAATTTATCTAAAGCTTCTCCTCCAATTCTATTTTCAGGCGCGTTTAAATCTTCAAATTCTGGAAATTCTTTTATCAAAACTCTTAACTCTCTATTTAAAGAATCAAAAATAGCATCACTAGCAGACGGATCATCTAAAATATGATAAGCTTTTCGTAATCTATCAATTTCAGCACGCAGTTTTTTTATTCTTTTTTCTGCATCTTTCTTCTGCATCTTTTCAAAATTAGTAAGTTACTTTAAGTTCACGTTCAACAATATTAGCACTAGATCCAGTAGGACAATTGTTATAACCTTTTGAAACAATAGTCGTTTCTGGATTTTTAACAATAGAAACTATAGCACAGCCATTTTCTGAACTTCCCAAATTAGGAACAATAAAAGACCAAGAATTGCTTGTATTAGAAGAAGCA
>JBDRFV010000038.1:0-5639 GCA_043818335.1 Patescibacteria group bacterium | reverse complement strand
TATCTTAACTTCTGGTGTAACTTCTGACTTAACTTCTTCTTTCTTTTCTTCTATTTCAACCTCAGCTTCAACTTCTGGTTCATCACTTTCCTGCATAGTTACTGATCTCATCTTTCTACGCACATCTTTAACTGCTTTTGTCCTTATATAATATAATTTTGATCTTCGTGCTCGTGCTTTTTTAGTTATTTCTATTTTATCTATAGTTGGTGAAAATATAGGAAAAATTCTTTCAACTCCAACGCCGGAAGCAACTTTTCTAACTGTAAAAGTAGCCCCAATTTCATTTCCATGCTTTCGAGCTAAAACCATACCTTCAAATGCCTGAAGTCTAGATTTCCCTTTTTCATCAATAATTTTAGACCAAACACGAACAGTGTCTCCAGCTTTAAAATCAAGCTTCTTTCGCGCATCCATATTTACAGGACTAAGTTTTATTTTGTGCACTGTCATAATGAAACTAATCTAACACAAAACTAATTTTTTTGCAATTTTAATATTATTTTTTCTATATCTTTCGGCAATTCAGATTCTGTCTTAATAATTTTGCCTTTCAAGTCTTTAAACTCTATATATCTAGCATGCAAAGCCAATCTACCTAATTCTTTCGGGCAAAAACCTTTTGGATTATATAAAGAATCACAAATAACTGGATAATTTGAATATTTCATATGTACACGGATTTGATGCGTGCGACCTGTTTTTGGTTTTATTTCAAGAAAAGTAAATTTAGCCCCTCCTAATCCTCCCCGAAGGGAAGGACTAAGAAGCTTTTTTCCTTCCCTTTGGGAAGGGTGTAGGGATGGGCAAATAAATCTTTTCAAAACTTTATATTCTGTAATAGCTTCACGTAATTCTCCTCTTGCTCCACGTCCAGCAAGTCTTCTACGAAAATCTACCGGACTTCTGCCAATTGGTTTATTTATAACAGCACGATCATTTTTCACAAAACCAGAAACTAATGCGTTATAAGTTTTCTTTATTTCTCTATTCTTAAACTGACTTTTTAAAAATTCAAAAGCTTTTTGATTTTTTGCCAAAAGCAAAACTCCAGAAGTTTCTCTGTCTAATCTATGCACTATGCCCGGCTTTTTTATTTCCCCCGGCTGGCTCGCCCGTAGGGCTACGCCCGAGGGTAGCCCGCCTACGGACGAAGCTTTATTATCTACAAAAATAGACTCACCAACATTTTTGGCTTTTGGATATTTTTTAATAAACCAATCTGAAATAGTTTCTTCCCCGCCTGCACCAGCTATGCTGGAAGCATTGCGGGCAGGTTTACTTCTACCATCCGCGTGCACAGAAATACCAGACGGTTTGTCTATTACTAAAATATCTTTGTTTTCATATAAAATCTTAATTTTCATTTTTATTAAGTTTAACTTTTTGTGCCCTTGGTAGGAATCGAACCTACATCGAAGCCTTAGAAGAGCTCTGTTCTATCCATTGAACTACAAGGGCAATATTCTTAAAAGGCCAAGTGCGCGGTGTAGGACTTGAACCTACGACCTTCCCGGTGTAAACGGGTTGCTCTACCAACTGAGCTAACCGCGCATAATTTCGTTATATTTTAAATTAACAATAATTTTGTGTATCTCACGCGTCGCTACAACTGAGCTAACCGCGCATAATACATAAAATAACATTTTTATTTAGAAGGGTCAACAATTGGAGAAGGAAATTCCATTATAGAAATAGACTTACTTTCCTTCTCAGTAAAGTAATCAAAAACATTATTTATCCTTTCTTTTTTAACTTTTTCAAGTTGTCCACTTGTTTTTATTTCTGGTAAAATAAATTCTTTATTTATTTTCATAAAAAGATAAGAACCAAAAACAAAAGCAAAAATTACTAATGCTAAAGAAATTATAAGTAAAAGTTCCCAATAAAAATCAACATTAATATCAAAATTTGGTTTTTTAAATTGTTTTTCTTTATTAAGTTTCAAAAAATTAATTTTCATAAATTTTTTTATTATATTTTATGGCAAAAAAGTTAAAAGCTTTATTGTTAAAAATCCCTCCCATTCATAAATTTTACCAGTTTTTTCACTTGTAATACCAGTAGTACCTTTACTATTCTGGCCAACTGCTTTTTTTACATCTACTTTAATAAATTCAATTTCATATTGAGAATTTTCTAATAAAGTTATAAATTTATAAACAGACTCAAAACTACCAAGAACTCTTAATCCAAGAATTAGTTCTTTCGTTTCTGGAACTATTTCAACAGAAATAAATTCATTTTCACCGGCAACTTTTGAAGCAAAACTATCTATAGTGTCTAAAAATGGAACTAAGTTAGAACTTTTTGCAAAACGAGTTTCTATCAACTGATTATCCTCCTCAATTATTACAATTGATTTTAATATAGTTTTAATTTCATTTCGTCTAGCATCCTCTATTTGCCATTCAGTTAAAATCTTTTCTGAATTTTTATTTTTAACTTGAATTTCTTTATATAAAAAATAAAACAAAGCTGTAAAAATTAATAAAATTATTACAGAGAGAATTATATATTTCTTTTTAAATTTAATTTGCATTATATTATGAAATTACTAAATTTAAATAAAATTGTATATCTGACCCTTTAATAAAATTGGAAACAGGCAAATCAACTTTTGAAAAAACAGAATTTTCTTCTAAGGCTCTCCTAAAAAGTAATAATCTTTCACGATCTGGTGCAGTTCCATAAATACTAACTTTTTTACCATTTATAATATCATTTTCAAAAAGAATTCTAGTAATCTTAATATCTGACATTTTAATTTTAACTATCTGACTTATTACTTCCTGAGAAACTAGAAATTTATTCTTACTCGTATTTTCTATAATATCTAATTTTTTATCTACATCTTTTATAAGTGATAAAGTATGTTGATCAAGCTGTGGTATTATTTCATTTTTTTGAATTTCTAATTTTATTTCAGCAACTTTTTCTTTATTAAAAACAAGAAAATATGACGGTATCAAAGTAATAGAAGCAATAGATACACAAAAAGTAAATAAAAAGAAAAATACAATAACAAGTCTAAAATAAAAACCTTTTGTTGTATTTTTTTGTTCTTCAATTGGAATTAAATTAATCATAATTAAAATCTCCTAATGCTAAACCAAGAGCAGTCGTAAAAGAAAGTGACTTTTTATAATCTATACCTGGTATTTTCTTTTCTATATTTAAAATATTAGTCCAAACATTAGCAACTTCTACTTTATGTCTCATGCTAACAGATAAATAATCAGCAAGGCCAATTAAATTAGAATCCCCACCACATAAAAGAATTTTTTTAATTAACAAATTATCTTTTCCTTCTTCATCTTGATGTGTATTCCAATAAATAAAATGCTTCTCTATCTCATCACGTAAAACTGAAACTCCATTTAATAAAATCGAAAACATTTCTTTATTCACACTATTACGCTGAAGACCAAATTTTTGCTTCATCTCTTCTGCCTCTTCGAACGAAATATTAAAACTTCTTTGAATTAAATTTGTAAGCATCGTTCCACCAACATCAACAGTCGAAGAAAATGAAACTGTCCTATTAGAAATTATAGAGATACCACTTCTTTTTTCACCAAAATCAACTAATAAATAAGTACCTGGATCATTTCTTTTAATCACGGCCCTAGAAACTGCTTGTGCTTCTGGTTCAAGAGAAGCCACCAAAATACCAGCGTGCTCAAAAACAGAGAGATAATCCTCTATAATTTCCCTAGGAACTGCAACAACTTGAACATCTATATATTGCTTATCTTCTTTTATAATATCAAAATCAAAAACTGCATCTTGTACAGAAATTGGTACATGCTCTTCCAAAGCTAACTCAATTCCCTCTCTAATACTTAATAAATTAACTTTCTCTAATCTAAGTCTAAAAAGATAAATTTGCTCTTCTGGTAAAGATGCCCTAATCGATTTAATCTTTTCTTTTTTTGCCAAATCAAATAATATTTTTTCTAAAGATTTAGGTTGTTTTATTTTTCCAGATTCAATTACCCCAACAGGAATTCTACGTTCTCCGTATTGTTCAACTATTATTCCCTTTTTTGATTCATTTAATTTAACAAACTTTAAAGATTCATCTGAAATATCCATACCAAAAGAAGGCATAGAAAGAAAAACAGGAGGTGGAAAAAATCTATTATGTAAATTCTTAAACATTAACTATATTATACCCCGTAGTGAATTTTTTAACAAAAATCTACTACAGGGTTATACGATATTCTCTTTATGTTCGCTATTAATTTCTGTATTTTTTTGCTTTTTAGATTTTCTAATAAACTGCAAAACAATAGGTAAAAAAGAAATAAAAATTATTACTAAAACAATCGGTAAAATATACTTATCTACGTCTTTTATATAACTTCCTAAAAAATATCCACCAAAACTCATGCTCCCCGTCCAAATAAAACCACCTAAAATATTCCAAAATAAAAACTTTCTATATCTCATATTTCCCACTCCAGCTAATATTGGCGCAAAAGTTCTCACAATCGGCACAAATCTAGCAAGTGTAATAGTCTTATCGCCATGCTTTTCAAAAAACCTAGAAGTCTTATCTATATTGTTTTTATTCCAAAAAAAAGAATTCTGCTTAGTAAAAATTCTTGGTCCAATTTTTTGTCCAAAATAATAACCAACAGTGTCTCCAAGAAAAGCGCAAACAAAAGCACCCAAAAATAAAAACATTACATTAAAATACCCAGCTGATGCCAAAATTCCTGCTGTAAACAATAAAGAATCGCCCGGCAAAAAAAATCCAAAAAACAAACCTGATTCAGCAAAAATAAAAATAAAAATTCCTACTAATCCGATCGTTTGTATTAAAGGCATGATTTCAAAAATGTGGGACATATATTTAATTATAGCATTTTAATATCTTTTCCTAATTTATAACTATTCCCATGTCTCAACATTCCCAAATATGAATTAATAGTTTCTGGTTTTTGATTACTTTTAAGCTTTCTAAACATTCTTCTTTTCGTGCTGGTTCTTAAAACTCTATGTTTAGTAAAATGCACCCAACCTAAAAAATCCACACCAGAAGCAATAGTTTTAATAAAAACTTTATCTGGGTGCATTTCTAATTTTAAATTATTTTCCAAAAACTCCTGCATTCTTTCTAAAATATCTTCTAAGTACTTTTTATCTTCAGATAAAACTACAAAATCATCAGCATATCTAATATAATATTCTACTTTTAACTTTCTTTTAACAAACTGGTCAAATTCATTCATATAAACATTTACCAAAAGTTGAGAAGTTAAATTTCCCAACGGTAAGCCTTTTTTTGTTTTTCCTGAAATATTAAAACTATCTATCACATTATTCAAAAGCCAAATTATACTTTTATCTTGAATATATTTTTCCAAAATACTTTTTAAAATATCATGATCTATGTTTGCAAAAAACTTTCTGATATCGCATTTTAAAATCCAACATTGTTTGGTATTGTTTTTACTAACTTTTCTAATAAAACTTTCAAATCTGTATATAGCTTTATGTGTCCCTTTATTTTTTCTGCAAGAATATGAATCGTAAACAAATTTATTATCAAAATATAGATATAATACTCTGTAAATTGCATGATGTAAAAGTCTATCTCTTACTGTCGCCTTGTGAATATCTCTTGGTTT
>JBDRFV010000037.1:0-3072 GCA_043818335.1 Patescibacteria group bacterium | reverse complement strand
ATCTGCTAACTTAAAAATAGCTTTTATCTTTTCATTTCTAATAGTTAATGGTCTTTGATCTAGGAGAGTAGGAAGGCTTACTTGTAAATCTTTTTCTGTGTAATCAAAAGGGATTGGATCAGATTCTGATAATACTTTAATCTCTTTAGCTTCTAATTCTACCTTACCCGTTTCTAAATTTTCATTTACCATTTTATCTGGTCTTTTATTTATCTTTCCCGTAATTTCTACTACCCACTCTGGTTTAATTTTATTCATCTTTTCATAAGCCTTAGAACCAGGGATAAAAACAACTTGGAGAATTCCACTTCTATCTCTTAAGTCAAAGAAAACTATTTTACCATGAGCTCTTATTGTTTGAACCCAACCAGCAACTTTAACCTCTTTGCCCGCTAATTCATTTGTTTCTTTATTTAATATTCTTTTCATTTTTTTATTTGTTTAATAGGTAATTCGATGTGGAAAGTAGTCCCCTTATCTTCTCCTTGGCTTTCTATCCATACTTTACCATTATGCATATCTATAAACTTTTTTGCAACATATAACCCCACCCCAGAGCCTCCGGTATTATTTTTAACTCCAGCTGTAGCCCTGGTAAACATTTTAAAAACATTATCTATTTCTTCTTTTTCCATACCACTTCCTGTGTCAGAAATAGAAATTTTTTCCGTTGACAAGGTCTTATTGAATCTTATAGTAATACCTCCTTTGTCAGTATATTTTATAGCGTTATCTATAATATTTAATATAATCTGTCTTAATTTGTCTCTATCAGCTATAATATTTGGTAAAGATTTAGAAGGTTTTTCTATATTTATATAAATCCCCTTTTTATTTGCATTTATTTTTAATTCTTCTACAATATCAGAAGTAAGTTTTTCTAAAGATATTATGCTTGTTGTAAATTCTGTTTTTCCTGCATTTAGTCTAGATAAATTCAGCAAATCATTAACAAGACTCAAGAGTCTTTCATTGCTTTGAAAAACATTTTCTAAAGGTCTAACCATTTTTTCTGGAACTTTCCCATAATTCTTTTCTAACATTAAAGAGATATAGCCTTTTATTGCTGTTAAGGGAGTTCTTAATTGATGAGAGGCAATGGATAAAAATTCAGATTTTGCTTTGTCTAATTTTTTTAAATCTTTATTAGCTTCTTTTAATTTTTTTGTTAATACCTCTAATTCATCCCCTCTTTTTACTTCGTTCAAGACACTTTTAATTAATAGATATCCAAAATATATAAAAATGAAAAAGACTCCCCATCTAAATAATTGTTTATATACATCTTCTGAAGTAACAGCATCTAATAAAAGAATAATAGTAATAGATCCAACTAAGAATTCTGTTATAACTACTTTAATCTGCATTAAATGATGTTTGACAATAACGTAAGCAATAATAGCTAAATAAATAGTAGTTGCCCAATTTCCTATTGGAGGGATAGAAATATCGTACCAAAGAGGAAAGTTGGTTATTCCTCCAGTATATCCAATAATAGTTCCTAACAATATAAAAGATATTTGATTTCTTTTTAGCCCAACAGATACAGCTTTTTCTTTTACTAATAAATAAATAGGATAAATGATATAGAAAAACCAAAAAATTAAAAATGGTGTGTAAAATAATCCAGCATTTGGCCAAAAATTAAAACTAAGTTTCTGCTCTACTCCATTTATAAACCATGGGGTTAGATTAAGAATAAAAAAAACAATAAAAGAAAAATATCCAAAAATAAGTATTTTTTTCTTTTCCTTCATTTTCCCCAAGAATTCAAGAATAAAATGAAGATAAGTTATAGGAATAAAAATAGCCCCAGCCATAAGTATGTGGGACCATAAGAGAGCAGTTCCAGCCGTTTTAGATATCTGCCAAATAAAATAAGCGTAACTCCAAATTGCTACCATTATGCAAAAACGAGCAAATGTTTTATTAATGATTGCTTTCTTGTTACTAAAGTAAACAAGGAATCCTAATAAAATACTAGAAATTGTATTTATTAAAGCTGTTAAGGCAAAAAAACTCATAAAAAAAGTCCCTGGACAATGTTAAACTATATTGAAATATTTTAACACTATCCTAGGGACTAAACAAGTTTTTGAGCCGTGGCTATCATATGGATACCCAATAGCTCTTTCTCAGTTTTGACGTTAGTGAATCCAGCGTCTTTTAAAAGAGAAATTAGTTGTTCCGGTTTACGATATATCATTGGCCAACGTATTCCTTTTGTAACGAAAGGAGCTTCTATGTTAGGAAGAATGTTTCCAGTGATTAAGTATCCTTCATTTTCTATAGTTGAGAATACTTCTTTTAGCAAAAAAAGAACATTTTTATCGTTGAGATAATCGAGTAGACCAACCATTTCTATTAGATTCGGTTTGAATTTTTTACAGTGTTTCTCAACGCGAAAGAAGTGTCCCGAGACCCAGGTAGTGTGATTGAAACTAAATTTTAAGGCTAGCTCTTTACTATAGCTGATTGCCTCTTCATCCATATCAATCATCATAATTTTCGGTGACTTTCGACTATCGATTACCCTTATTGTCTCAAGTATAGGTCTTGCACTTCCACTGCCGATACTTAATAAATTAACTTTTTCTTTTTCTTCTGCTAATTTTATAATCGTTTTTTTAACTAGCAACAAACGATTACGTATCGATCGGGAATTACTAAGGAATATTTCCCAAAACCTACTACTCAAATTAAGTTTTTCTATTTTTCTTCGATCAAAATAGGTATACATTACCTCTAAAGCACGAAAGGTTGTAACGCCATTCAGAACTTTAAAAGTATCTCCGTTTTTTCCGCTAAAAGCTAAGAAAATGGCAGTGCTAATTTTCGCAGGTAGAATATTTAGCAATATAATAAGCGGAAGACTAAAGAAACGTAATACAGGATTATGCTTTTCCACGACATTACCTCCTTTTTAAATTTTTTTATATAAACGCATTAAAATGCGATTGTAAAAGTTCAATTGTTTTTAATTATAAAATTATAATGACACTAAAATATATTTTTGTCAACGAAAAACTCCGCTCTAAAAGAACGGAGCTTATGTTTTAATCAAGCAGATTA
>JBDRFV010000036.1:0-18746 GCA_043818335.1 Patescibacteria group bacterium | reverse complement strand
TTTATGTAGTAAACATAGTTCTTTAAAATTTTATTTTATTTGGTTTGTCAGAGTTTCTTTTATGTTTATTGAGAAAGCGATTCTGGCAAACCAAATAAAGTATATAATTATGAGAAAAACTATGATTTTTTTGATACTGGTCCTGGCAGGACTGGTTTCATTCGCGCAAATTCCCACCATTCAGTGGCAAAAGAGCTATGGCGGAAGTCAGTACGACTTTGCCTACTCTTTACTCCAGACGCCTGACGGTGGATACATTGTTGCCGGTTCAACTAGCTCCAATAACGGTGATGTTAACTTTAATCATGGTGGCTCAGATTTTTGGGTTATTAGAATTAATGCCCTAGGAGATACTCTGTGGCAGAACACTTATGGTGGTTCAGATGATGAAGTTGCCATGGGTCTTGCTATTGTTTCCGATGGATATGTTGTTGTTGGATATTCGCTCTCGAATAACGGTGACGTAACAGGTAATCACGGAAGTAGTGATTATTGGATTATTAAAATTTCTAATTCAGGCAATCTGTTGTGGCAGAGATCTTACGGTGGTTCTTCTAATGATATTCCACGGGCGATACAAGTTGTTGCCGATGGATATGTGATCGCTGGAACAACTAATTCTACTAATGGCGATGTCACTAATAATCACGGAAATTCTGACTATTGGATTCTGAAAGTAGACACCGCTGGAAATCTTCAGTGGCAAAAAACTTTTGGTGGAACTGGTGGAGATGAAGCCAACGCATTAGATAAAACTTCTGATGGCGGCTTTGTGATTTTAGGGACGTCTCGTTCTAGTAATGGCGATGTGACTTTCAATCACGGAGGTGCTGATATCTGGGCTGTCAAAATTAATGCTACTGGAATTATTCAGTGGCAGGTGAGTCTTGGCGGATCTGATCAAGATTACGGATATTCTATTGAAGAAACAGTTTCCGGTGATTTTATTTTGGCCGGTCCGTCGAATTCGAATGATGGCGATGTTTCTGGAAATCACGGTAATCTCGATTACTGGGTTGTAAAACTCAGTTCGACAGGAGTTATTCAGTGGCAGAAAAGTTTTGGTGGATCGGATAACGAAACTCCGGTTTCTGTTCATGAAACTAAAACTGCTTTTGATGGTTACATCATTGCCGGTGAGTCTTACTCAAATGACGGTGATGTTTCTGGCCACCACGGAACTATGCCAAATTATGATTACTGGGTTGTTAAGATTGATTCCGCTGGAAATATTCAGTGGGAAAAATCTTATGGCGGTAGCGGAAACGATTTTGCCTACGCTGCGTATTTTACCTATACTGGTGACTATATTGTTGGTGGTTCTACTATGTCGAGTGACGGTGATGTATTATTTAACCACGGGAACAACGATGTGTGGTTGATTAAATTGCATCTCGGTTTAATTACTGAAGTAGAAGAAAAGCCAACCGAAGAATTTTCAGTTTATCCAAATCCTACTTCTGGTATTGTGTATTTCAGTGGTATTGATTTTGGTACTGATGTTCAAGTTTTTGACATCACAGGAAAGTTGCTTCTTACCGAAAGGGGAAATGTCATTAATTTGACAGAGTATCCTGACGGACTCTATTTTGTACGAGTAACAACAAATGGCCAGATTTTTACGGCCAAGGTTGTGAAAAGATAATTTTAACAAAAGCCCCGGACTTCGTGTCCGGGGATTTTATTTTGCAAATTTTTCTAAAATTTCTAATTCTTCTTTTGTATTTGCGCCCAAAGCTTCTTGTGGTTCTGTTTGCACAGTTTCTATTTTTTCATTTGTTTCAGCTGCTATTTTGAAAAGATCTGTTAGATAATATTCGTTTTGAATATTAGTGTTTTTTATTTTATTTAAATTTTTCCAAAGCCAATCTGCTTTGAAAATATAACAGCCTGCATTTACTTCTTTTATTAACCTTTCTTCTTCAGTAGCATCTTTAAATTCTTTAATTCCTATTACTTTATTATTTCTTCTTAAAATTCTTCCAAAGGCAATAAAAGACTTTCGCCAATCTACAAAATCTGGTAATTCTGTTGTTGTGAAAGTTATAATTGCATTTGAATTTTTATGTTTTGTAATTAAATTTTTTATTGTTTGATCAGAAATAAAAGGTTGGTCTCCAGAAATTATCATAATATGTTCAGCTTCTTTACATTTTTCTTTTGCACACATAACGGCGTGTCCTGTGCCAAGCTGTTCTTTTTGGTATACATAATCACATAATTCTCCTAATTCTTTTTTTACCAAATCTGCCATGTAGCCAATTACTGCTATTGGTTTTTCGTGAGTAATAGCACTAATAGATTCAATTAAATGCTTAATCATGTGTTTTCCACAAAGAGGTGATAGACATTTAGGTAAATCACTTTGCATACGTTTGCCTTTTCCAGCAGCCAAAATTAAAATTTTTATTTTGCCATTTTCAGTCATAATTTTTTAATTATACACCTAAATTTAAAATTTACTAGATTGGTTATTTATTTGAGTATTTCTTAACAAGTTGTTATTATGGGTGTATGGTAAAAAAGAAGGAAAAAAGTTTTAAAGTTTATTTATTTAGACATGGGCAGACTTATTATAACAGAGAGCATGTTTTTACTGGTTGGAAAGATTCTAAACTAACACCGAAGGGAATTAAGCAAGCAAAAATTGTAGCAAAAATGTTAAAGAATAAAAAATTTGAAGTAGCTTATACAAATGATCTTTCAAGATGCAAAGATACTTTAAAAGAGGTTTTAAAGTATCATCCAGAAGTAAAACAAAAAATAGTTGATAAAAGATTAAGAGAAAGAAATTATGGTGCTTTAAGCGGGCATCATCACTCTGAGTTTCTAAAAAAAATGGGAGAAAAAGATTATAAAAGTTTGTTGCATCAACATAAAATAGATCATTTACACGGTAAAGCAAGAATTGATTTTATAAAAAAACAGGGAGAAGATGATTTGCAGATAGTTAGAAGAAGTTACAGAAATGTGCCACCAAAAGGAGAAAGTATGGTGATGGTTGAGAAAAGAGTTAATTCTTTTTTAAAAGATTTAATAAAAAAGATCAAAAAAGAAAAAATTAATGTTGCAATTTCTGCTTCAGGAAATTCAATGAGACCCATAAGAAAATATTTCGAACATCTTTCTATTCATGAAATGATGGAATTAGAAAATCCTTGGGATAATTATTTTGAATATACAGTTAATATTAAATAATTAATATTTTTTAATTTTTATCAACATATACCCTAAACAGTAATTAAGCTAAAATTTTTGATTAGATATATTTTAAGATAAAGTATATAATATAATTTATGACTACATTAGAATATCTTAGACATTTTCGTGTTTTTGAATTTGCTATTTTTGACTTAACAGTATCTTTTTTGGGAATGTATTTACTTGCTCCCTTACTGTCTAAACTTTTTTTAAAGATTAACATTAAGATACCAAAATTAAATTGGTTATTTTTTACTCTACCAATTGCTATTATTACTCATGTACTTGTTGGTAAAATAACTCCAATGACTGAACAGTTTTTAGATTTACACAGTCATTTTATTTTGAAAATAATAATTATAGGTTTATTTTTTCTAGGATTTAGGGGTATTAAAAGAATTAAAAAATAGCTGGTGACCCTACAGGGAATCGTGAGTACACTTTCGGTCACAAGTATTTTTTTGCTGAAAAATCTCGCGACCCCGCCTCGGACTCGTCAGTCCTCCGGCTTTCGATTTCTCCGTAAGGAGATCACCAGCGACATAAAAAATACTAGAAAAGATCTAGTATTTTTTAGTCGTGTGACCCTACAGGGAATCGAACCCTGATTACCGGATTGAAAACCCGATGTCCTAACCGTTAGACGATAGGGCCAGTAATTTATATCTTAATATATTTTTGAAAAAATGGCAAAAAATTTGACATCCTTAAGAGATAAATGCTAATTTAAGATAGAAATAAGTATTTTGTAACACATAAAAAATGTATAAAAGATTCAAAAACTATTCATTCACTTAAAAACTGAAATATGATTAAACGTTATGCCAACAAAGAAATCGAACAAATCTTTGGTGACGCAAATAAAACTTCTCTTTGGCAGGAGATAGAAATTGCAGTCATATTGGTTAAGGAAAGTCTTGGAATGGTTCCTCGCGGTATTGGGGAAAAAATCAAACAAATCTGGGACGAAAATCCGATTGATCTTGAGTGGTGGAAGAACAAAGATGCTGAAATTCACCACGATCTTAACGCTTTTATTTTAGAGCGTGTGCGTCATCTGCCGAATGAACTGCAACAATATGTTCATGATAAGATGACTTCCTTCGATACGGAAGAAACGCCTTTTTTGCAGATGTTGCATCAGGCAAGCAAAATTGTTGATGAAAAATATCAAGTTTTTCAGAGAATTATTTCCAATTTTGCAAAGAAGAACCGTTTTACTGTTATGATTGCCAGAACTCACGGCCAGGAAGCAGAACTCAAAAGTTTAGGTGCCCGCGCGCTCTCTTGGCTAGTTGACATGGACGGCGTTTATAACCAGTTTTGTATTGCCCAAGATGCTACCTATTTTTCAAAGATCTCGGGAGCAGTCGGCAATTATGGCAGTATTTCTCCAAAAGTTGAAAAGGAAACTCTTTCTTTTCTTAGCTTTAGGCCATTCTACGGGGCAACTCAAATTCTTCCGAGGAGTATTCATGCTTCTTTAGCACAAGCGCTTTGTAATCTTGCTCTTGTGCTTGATAAAATTGCTAACGATGTACGTTTGAATGCACGAAGTGGGCGACCTTTACTTCAGGAACCGTTCAAAAAAACCCAAACCGGTTCATCAGCGATGCCACAGAAAAAGAATCCGATTCAGTTGGAACAGGTGGAAGGTATGGCACGACTTGCTAAAAGTTACACACTCTCTATTACAGAAAATATTCGTACATGGGAAGAACGTGCTATTGAGCAATCATGTGTTGAGAGAGTTGCATGGCCGGATCTTTTTTCTGTAGTCGCCAGGATTCTGGATGTCATGCAGAAAATTTTCAGCAATCTGACAGTTTACCGCGATAATATGCTTCAGGAAATTGTTGATGCTCGCGGAACTTATGCTTCAAGCGAGGCAAAAGAATTTCTTAAGAAGCATTTGAGTGGAAAAGTCGGTTTAGGCTATGAAGACTGTTATCGCCTTGTCCAACTTGCTTGCTTTAATGTTTTTGAAGAAGTAAACGTAATTGACCCCGAGAACAAAATCCCGATAGATTTGAAAGCAGCTGATTTCTGGTTGGATCTTCAGCGGAAAAGATCAAAGAAAGAAGTTATTTCTATTGAAACAATTATTCCTGCAGGTCAGCTTAGAGTAAGTTCTCAGCTTGTAACCACAAGTGATGATGTTACTCATTATAATGAGCTTCTTAAGGAACTGTTTAAAGAAGAAAAACTTCTAGAAGAATGGCATGAGTTATTCAAACCATCTTTTCTTCTCAAAAACGAAGAAATTCTTTTCCGTGAAATTTTAGGATAACGCAGCCTGCTTAATTTGCTGACCCCCTCATCAGATATAAAAGCCCGACTACTACAGTTGGGCTATTTTTTTTGAAAAAATGGCAAAAGATGTTAAATTAAAAATGGAGGCGTGGCAGAGTGGTTGAATGCACCGGTTTCGAAAACCGGCATCGGGGAAACTCGATCGTGAGTTCAAATCTCACCGCCTCCGCAAATTTAAAATATTTTATTTTGTATGTATTGCTAAATAAATATCTTCAAGAGCTTTTACAGCATCACCAGCAGCGATGTTGTTTTGATGATATAGAATATTAGTGCAATCTCCGGCAGCCCAAATTCCAGCTGTTTTTGTTTTGTTAGTCCAAGGATCTATTTCTATTCTACCTATTTTATCTAACGTGACTATTTCTTTTACAAAATCAGTATTTGGAATCTGTCCAATTTCAACAAAAATTCCAGAAACTTTTAATTCTTTTTCTTCACCAGTTAATTTATCTTTTATTAAAATTCCATCAACAAAATTTTCTCCTTTTATTTCTAAAATATCTGTATTTTTTAAAATAGTTAATTTTGGATTTTTTGCCTCGCCTGTGGGGCTATGACCGAGGGATAGTTTTTCAACCGTTATTTCGTCTGCACGAAAACTCTCACTCCTGTTTATTAGAGTTACAGATTTACAGTAGGCGAGTAGTTGCGCTGCACTTTCGAAAGCAGCATTTCCGCCACCGATTACAGCAACATCTGCGTCAGAAAACATTGGTCCGTCGCAAGTTGCGCAGTAAGTTAAGCCTTTGTGTTCTAATTTATCAGCATTTTTTACTTCCAATTTTCTACGTTTACTTCCAGTTGCTATAAGAATAGTCTTTGTTTCAAAACTTTCTCCTGATTCCCTCGGCTGTAGCCCGCCTACCCTCGGGCATAGCCCTACGGGCGAGCCGGGCGAAGCTGTTTTAACTAAAAAGTTTTCTTTAGATTTTGTAATATTATTTACTTTCAGACCTTCCTGAACTTTTAGTGTGTCAGTTTCTTTTGCATTAGCTAAAACATGATTTTTAAAATCTTCCGCTAATTTTGCGCCAGCAATAGCAGGAGTTCCAATCCAATTGTAAATAGTTTCAGACACAACAGATTGCCCACCGAATTCTGATGTTATAAATAAAGTATTAAGTCTTTTGCGAGAAGCATAAACAGCAGCAGCTGAGCCAGCTGGTCCGCCACCAATAATTATTAAGTCATAAATAATTGTGTTCATATTTGTTTAGTATAACAAAAAGGGACTATTTAAGCAGGTTGACAAATCTAGATAAACGTGCTATTATTTACACGTTGTAGTTCTTTGATGTTAGTTTTGTTGGTTGTCAGAGAAGATAAAATTTATCTTTTGTGACAACCAACAAAAACTTATGATATGAAAAATTTTCTTTTTTCTTTTCTGATGTTGTTATCAATATCAGTAGTTTCTCAAACTTTACATTTTGAAAAAGTAGGAATGAGAGACACTCTTCATTTTTCTGATATTCCAATTAAAGACTCACTAGCATTTATAATATTTATACCTCTCAAAGATTCTTCGAGAGTAACAAAATATATTGTTGAAAATATTGTGTCTCAAAGTCGTACTGGGGTTGAGTTCTTTTTTTACTATCAAAAAAGGACAAATAATCCCAATGACGATCTTATGTTCGATGCAACACAAATATCAACTGACAGATATTTTACGGTCGAGAATGGAGAATTAAAGGATTTATTTCTAAATCAATGCTTTAGAGATAAAGTTCAAGCTTATGGTGAAATGATATTGGCCATAATCAAAGAAAGAAATAAATAAAAAAATAAACCCCACGAAAAACCCCACAAGGTGTTCGTGGGGTTTTTCTTTTGCTTATTTTATTTCTTATTTCTTCTCAAGAATGCTGGTACTGCACTCCAGTCTTCTGTATCATCTTCTATTATTATTTCTTCTATTTCGGGTTTTTTTTCTAATTTTTTTATAAAACTATTATCATTATTATTGTCACTTATTATTTCCTTTTTTATACTTTGTGAGTTTTCTTCTCTTTTTGAATTTTGATTTGAGGATAAAGCATTTGCAAATAGACTTTTCTTTGGCATATCAGTAGGGAAGCTGGTTGCAATTACTGTTACCTTTAATTCGCCTTTTTTTAATTTTTCATCATGAATTGTTCCAAAGATTACTTTCGCATCTTTATCTATAGATTCTGTAATTATTTTTGCAGCTTCTTGAATTTCGTGAATAGTAATATCATCACCACCTGAAATAGCGAATAAAACTCCTTTTGCACCGTTTATGCAAATTTCAAGAAGAGGGGAATTAATTGCCATTAGTGCAGCTTTTTCTGCACGTTTTTCGCCTGAAGCAGAACCGATTCCCATTAAAGCAGAACCGGCGTCTGACATGATTGCTTTTATGTCAGCAAAGTCTACGTTAATTATTCCAGGGGTTGTAATCAAATCAGAAATTCCTTCGACTGCTTGTCTCAACACATCATCACAGGTTGCGAATGCATCTTTGAAATTAGTATTTTTGTCTGAAATCTGCAGTAATTTATCATTTGGAATTATAATAATAGCATCAACTTCTTTTGCTAAATCTTCTAAACCAGTTTCTGCTATTTTCATCCTTTGATTTCCTTCAAAAAAGAATGGTTTTGTTACTACAGCTACTGTTAGTATTCCTTGTTCTTTAGCTGCTCTAGCTGTAATTGGAGCTGCACCAGTTCCAGTTCCTCCTCCCATTCCGCAAGTTATAAAAACCATATCTGATCCTTTTATAACATCTTGAATTTCAGCTTTTGTTTCTTCTGCAGCTTTTCTTCCAAGTTCGGGATTCATGCCAGCGCCTAGACCTTTTGTTAAATTTTTTCCTATGTGAATTTTTTTTTCTGCTTTTGAATGATGAAGATCTTGAGTGTCAGTATTCATGCAAATAAATTCTACGCCTCTAACTTTATTTGAGATCATATGGTTAAGTGCATTTTTTCCGGAACCTCCAATTCCGATAACTTTTATACGTGCGAAACTTTCTATTTCTGGGTTTACTTTTGGCATAGTTTTTATAATTTAAGCTAATTAATTTTATTAATCTTATATGTTCTATATCATAGCAGAAAATAAAAAAAAGCAAAATTTTTGCTTTTTAATATATTTATTTTAATTAAATTTATTTGACTAATTTTACGGCATTAGCTGTTTTAGTATTGATTTTATTGAGTTTTTTGTATCTTTGAATATATTATGCAAAGAATCTGTTGAATTATCCTGACTGTTTTTGCTTGAAATAACAAGACCTAAAACAACAAACCATGCTGGATCACGAAGTTTAGTTTTTATATTTCCAAAAAACTCTGTTGTTGCAATTTTTGATGGAAGTTTTAAAAATGATTTAGATAATTCTTCTAATTTTGGTATTGATGCACCTCCACCAATAAAAACCACTCCTGCTGGTAGTAATTCGTTTCTTTTTATTTTTTTTAAATGATTTTCTATTAATTCAAAAATATCTGACAAACGCGCTTCTATCATTTCGTCTAGTTTTTTCTTTATAGATTTTTCAGCATCATTTTTTATCTTTAAAGACTCTGCATTTTCTAACGGTATTTTAAATCCCAGAGCAATGTCATTAGTTATATCAGAAGAGCCGATTGAGAAAGTATGAAGATATACTGGTATTCCATTTTCAAAAATACATAAAGATACAGTTTCAAAACCAATATTAACTAAAGCTGATCCTACTATTTTTTGTTTTTCAGTAAGAGCCAAATAACTTCCGGCTATAGATGATGCTGTCACATCAACAGTTTCTATTCCAGTTTCTGCAAGTATTGCTAGTAAATCATCTAAATGTTGAGTTGAACATGTAATAAATAATATTTTAACTTCTAATTTATTTCCATGCATTCCTTCAGCTTTTCCATGAACTTCTTTACCGTCTAATTTAAAAGAAACAGGGAACATTTGAATTATTTTTCTGTTTACTAAATTAAGAGTATTTTCACTTTCTTCTATTGCTTTTTTTATATCTAAATTAGTTACCTCATTATTTGCCTTAGTAATAGTAGTTGATCCTGAATTTATTTCAGAGCGAAGCGTTATGCTATTTATTGAAACAACAGCTTTTTTTATCTTTATTCCACCTGAACTTTTTTCAGCCATGGACACAGCATTTTTTACTGAATTTACAGCATCATTAAAATTTACTACATAACCATGACGAACTCCTTTTGTTTCAGCCTCGCCAACTCCAATTATCTTAGGATTTTTTTCTCCCTTTAAAAATTCTCCCACTACGACTCTTGTCGTGGAAGATCCCATGTCTATTCCGATAGAAATATTTCTCATCATATTTTTTTTCTTCTCTTTCCATTTTAGCACTATGTTTCATTCCTTTCAAATGCAACATTCCGTGGATAACTAAAAAGCCAATCATTTCTCTTAAATTTCTATTAAATTTTACTAATTCTGTTTTTGCTGTTTTTATACAAATTAGAATTTCACCTTCTTTTTTAGACAATGGAAAAGACAAAATATTAGTCGGCTTATTTTTTTTTCTATATTTTTTATTTAATTCTTGAGATTTTTTTTCAGTAATAAATACTATAGATAAATTATAACTATCTTTTAGAATATCTTTTTTAATGTCTGAAAAAGGCAAGCGTGGAAGCTTGCTTTTTGTTGTATTTATTATAGATAAATTTTTTGACATACTAACTTAACTTAACTTAAATAGCACATATTATCTTATCTAACTTTTCCAAGTTTTCTTAGTTTTTCTATTTCTACTCTTCTTTTTAATCTTTTTAGTGTAGATTTTTTAATTTTTAGTTTTGATTCTTTTCTTTCATTATAACGATTTTTCTTAACTTTTTGTATTATATTAGATTCCTGTACTTTACGAGAAAAACGACGCAATACGCCTGCATTATTTTCATTTGGATTTTTCTTTACTTCTATTATCACTTTTGTCATATAGACTATAGATTATCATAAAAAAAATTTATAGCAAGTTTTATTAAGTAAATATTAGAAATATTAGACTTTTAGCTAGACTTTTTATAAAAAAAAAGCTAATATTTGTTTATGAAAAGTGACATAGATTATATTACAAAAGAAAAGAAAAAAGCGTTGGAGCTTGAATTAAAAGATCTAAGAGGTCCAAAAAGAATGGAAATTTTATCAAAACTTGAGTATGCAAAATCTCTTGGAGATCTTTCTGAAAATGCTGAATATCATCAAGTTCGTGAAGATCAGGGAAAACTTGAATCAAGAATTCGTAAAATAGAACATATCTTAAAAGATTCTGAAGTTATAGTGGGTGGTGGTGGAGATGTTATTGAAGTTGGTTCAAAAGTTCTTGTTCAGAAAGAAGACACAAAAGAAGAAAAAGTTTACCAAGTTGTTGGTTCTGAAGAAGCTGATATGGCTTTAGGAAAAATTTCACATAAGTCACCAATTGGTCAGGCTTTGTATGGCAAAAAGAAAGGTGAAAAAGTTTCGTTTAAAACTCCAAATGGAATAGTTAATTATAAAATAAAAAATGTATACTAAATATTTAGTGTATTAATTTAACGAATATTATATATTATGTCTTCTATAGATGAAATTAGAGATACAAGAATAAAAAAACTTGAAATCTTAAAAGAAAAGGGGATTAATCCTTATCCAGCTAAAACCAAAAAAGAACTTGATATTAGTCAGGTTTTAGAGCAATTTGAAAGTTTAGAAAAATCTGGAGAAGAAAAATGGATTGCCGGAAGAATCATGTCTATCAGAGGTCAGGGCGCGATTATTTTTTTGAATATAACAGATGGAACTGGATTGTTTCAGGTTTTATTAAAAAAAGATTCTGTTAGTTCAGAAGATAAGTTTGATTTATTTAATGAAACTATAGATATAGGAGATTTTATAGAAGTTTTTGGAAACTTTTTTGTAACAAAAAGAGGTGAAAAAACTTTAGAAGCAAAAGACTGGAATATTCTTTCAAAAAGTTTATTACCACTTCCTGAAAAATGGCATGGCTTGCAAGATATAGAAGAAAGATTTAGAAAAAGATATTTAGATATTCTAATGAATAATGAAATAAAAGAAATTTTTGAAAAGAAAGCTAGATTTTGGGATGCAACTAGAAATTTTTTAAAGAAAGAAGGATTTTTAGAAGTTGAAACACCAACTTTGGAAATCACAACTGGTGGTGCAGAAGCAAGGCCATTTAAAACACATCATAATGATTTTGACATGGATGTTTTTCTGCGAATTTCTGTAGGTGAGCTTTGGCAAAAGAGATTGCTTGCTGCTGGTTTTCCACGAGTTTTTGAAATTGGTAGAATTTATAGAAATGAAGGAACTAGCCCAGAACACTTGCAGGAATTTACTAATATGGAATTTTATGCTGGTTATATGGATTATGAAGAGGGAATTGAATTAACTGAAAGAATGATAAAAGAAATTGTAAAAGAAACTTTTGGAACTTTAGAATTTGATATAAAAGGAAATAAAATAGATTTTGAAAAAAAATGGGAAAAGATTTCTTATGTTGATACTGTGAAAGAAATGTTAAAAATAGATGTGCTTACTGCTGATGAAAAAGAAATGAAAAAAAAGTTAGATGAAGTTGGAGTTAAATATGAAGGAGAAAACAGAGAAAGACTTACTGATTCACTTTGGAAATATTGCAGGAAGCAAATTGTTGGTCCGGTTTGGTTAGTTGATGTACCGAAATTAGTTTCGCCTCTTTCAAAAGCAAAACAAGAAAATTCTGAACTTACAGAACGAGTGCAACTTATTTTAGTTGGTGCAGAAATAACAAATGGTTTTTCTGAATTAAACGATCCACTTGATCAAAGCGATAGATTTGATGTTCAGAAAAAACTTATAGAATCTGGTGATGAAGAAGCAATGATGGCAGATTGGGAATTCGTTGAAATGTTAGAACACGGCATGCCACCATCTTTTGGATTTGGCTTTGGAGCAGAAAGATTTTTTGCTATGCTCATAAATAAACCACTTCGCGAAACGCAGTTGTTTCCACTGATGCGACCAAAGAAAGAAGAATAAAAATAATAAAAAAACCTGATTGCAATGTAATCAGGTTTTTTGGTGGTTTTGATATTTACCTACCCGAAGTAGGTGAATTCTTCACCTCCGTTCAGGGTTGGTTTTTCCACTTCGCCTTTTTTGTAATTAAAAGGGTAGTGGAGGTTTTTGATTGGAATAAAAATTACTTCTTCGTCTGGGGAAGATTTGCAAAAATATGTCCCTGCAGGTAATCCAGACGTTGGGTTTTTTTCTTTGTTTGATTGATTCATATATTTACCTCCTTTTAATTTGTGTCAATGAATGAATATTGGTTTATCTAAAATATACAATAAAAATATAAAAAAGCAAGGGAAAAAATTTAATAAAAAAGTTATCCACAGTTGGCTATTTGGCAATTAAAAAGTACTTAGTTTATAATATATACTAAGTGGGAAAAAGTGGGAAACTTGTTAATAACTAATTTTTTAATAATTTTATGCTCATCGGTGAATACATACACACAATAGATGAAAAAAATAGAGTTTCTTTGCCGGTAAAATTTCGCAAAGAGATGGGCAAAAAAATTATTATTACGCCAGGGTTGGATAAATGTTTGTTTGTTTTTACATTAGGAGAATGGGCAAAAGTTTCAAAAAGACTTTCTGATTCAGAATCTGATTTATCGTTTTTGAAAGCAGATAAAAGAAGTTTTAATAGATATATGTTCGGTAGAGCAATTGATGTTGAAGTAGATTCTATTGGAAGAATTTTAGTCCCAGATTTTTTGAAAGAAATTATTAAACCCATAGGGAAAGTTGCTGTGATTGGAGTAGAAGACAGACTTGAAATTTGGAATGATAAAGTTTGGTTGAAATATAAAGAAGTTATAGAAAAGCAGGCTGATCAATTGGCAGAAAATCTTAGTAAAGAAAAATAAATAAATAAATAAATAAACAGAATGAGAAAAGAAGAAATTATAAGTAGCGTTCATAAGTCAGTTCTTTTAAAAGAAACAATAGAGGGTTTGAACTTATCAAAAGATAAAACAGCAGTTGTTATTGATTGTACTTTTGGTGGAGGTGGGCATAGTTTAGAAATTTGTAAAAATTATCCAAAAGTAAAAATTTTAGCCATAGATCAAGATAAGAGTGCTTTTGAAAAAGCTAAAAGTAAATTTGAAAATTTAGAACATAAATGTGAAATTTCTTTTCATAATTTAAATTTTAAGAATTTAAAAGAAGCTTTAAAAAAAGAACAGATAAAAAAAGTAGAAGCAGTAGATGGGATAATGTTTGATCTTGGTTTAAGTTCAGATCAGCTAGAGAATTCAGGACGAGGATTTTCTTTTATGAAAAATGAGCCCTTGCTCATGACGATGAAAGAAAGTCCTTCTTCTGAAGATACTACTGCTATAGATGTAGTAAATAATTGGGAAGAAAAAAACTTAGCAGATATTATTTACGGTTATGGAGAAGAAAGATACTCAAGAAGAATTGCTAGAGAAATAGTTTCAGCAAGAAAACATAAAGAAATAAAGACTACATATGAGTTAGTAGAAATAATTAGAAAAGCAGTGCCGGTTGGATATCAAAAAGGAAGATTACATTTTGCAACAAAAACATTTCAGGCAATAAGGATAGCAGTAAATGATGAGTTAGGAGTGTTGAGAGAAGGTTTAGAAAATGGTTTTAATATTTTAAAAAGAGAAGGAAGAATGTCAGTGATTAGTTTCCATAGTTTAGAAGATAGAATAGTGAAAAATTTTTATAAAGAAAAAGTAAAAGAGCAAAAAGCAAGATTAATAAATAAGAAACCAATATCAGCTGAAAGAGAAGAAATTATAGAAAATCCAAGATCAAGAAGTGCAAAGTTGAGGATAATAGAAAAAATAATTTAAAAATATGAAAACATTAACATTAAAAATAAATAGTTATACTAAAAGTAGACGTGTTGTAAATAATAATTTACAAAAAAATATTTTTCGTACGATATTATTTTCTTTTGGTGCTCTGGCTATTTGTTATGTTTTTGTTTTAGGTAATACAGTTTTTAATATAGTAGAACGTAGGTCTTTAGAATCTAACGCACGAGTTATTTCAAATCAAGTCGGCGAGTTAGAGCTTCAGTATCTTACTTTATCTAATAATATAGACCTTGCTTTTGCTGAATCAAAAGGTTTTAAAGAATTAAATATAAAAAAATTTGCAACAAGGAAATCTCTTGGAAGTATAAGTTTTGCTAAAAATGAGCTCTAATTCTCTTTCTAGAACTAAGCTTATTGCCTTTTTAATTATTGCTTTTGCTCTTATTTTAATAATAAAACTTTTTTATATTCAGATAATACATCAGAGTTCTTATTCAGATAGGGCAGATAGGCAGTATTCAACTCCTTCTTCTGATATTTTTGAAAGAGGCACAATTTATTTTGAGAGCAAAACTGGTCAGCTAGTTTCTGCAGCTGTGCAGACAATGGGATTTAAAATTGCAATTGATGCGAGTAAAATAATTAATCCAGAGGATACATATACAAAACTAGCAGAAAATATAACTTTAGATCATGATACTTTTATTTTACAAACACAAAAAAAAAATGATTCATATCAAGAAATAGCTAACCATCTTTCTAAAGAGCAAGCAGATGCAGTTTCAGAAAAAAAATTATCAGGAGTTTCTATTTTTAAAGAAAAATGGCGTTTTTATCCTGGTAATAATTTAGCTTCTCATGTCTTAGGAATTGTTGGATTTAAAGGAAATGAATTAGGTGGTCGCTATGGTCTTGAAAGAAAATACAATAATACTTTATCTAGAGATAAAGATAATCCATATATTAATTTTTTTGCTGAAGTTTTTTCAAATATAAATAAAACTTTATTTAAAAATGAGGAGAAAAGTGGTGATGTTATTACAACAATAGAACCAGTTGTGCAGGGATTTTTAGAAAAAACTATTACTAATGTTAAAGAAAAATATCAAGTAGATTCTATCGGTGGAATTATTATGAATCCACAGGATGGTTCAATTTATGCAATGACAGCTAAGCCAGATTTTAGTCCAAATGATTTTTCGAATATAACAAATGCTTCTGTTTTTTCAAATCCTTTTGTTGAAAATGTTTTTGAATTTGGATCTGTAGTTAAGCCGTTGGTTATGGCTGCTGCTTTAGATCTTGGTTTAGTAAATGCTGATACGAAATATTATGACCATGGTTTTGTCACAGTAGAAAATAAAATAATAAATAATTTTGATAAAAAAGGTCGTGGACCAGATACTTCTATGCAGGAAGTATTAAGTCAGTCTTTAAATACCGGAATGGTTTTTGTATATCAACATTTAGGAAAACAAAACATGAGAGATTATATGTTATCTTATGGTTTAAAACAAAAAACCGGAATAGATTTACCCAATGAAACTAGTGGATTATTATCTAACTTAAATAGTCCTAGAGATATTGAATATGCAAACGCTTCTTTTGGTCAAGGAATTGCGATGACACCGATAGAAATGGTTAGAGCATTAGCTTCTTTGGGAAATGGAGGAAATTTAGTTACTCCACATATTGTTAAAAAAATAAAATATAATGATGGATTAGAAAAAGAATTAGAATATCCTACTTCACGTGCAAAAATTTCAGAAAAAACTTCAGAAGAAATAACAAGAATGCTTGTTAATGTTATGGATAAATCACTAAAAGGCGGACTGGCTAAAATTGAAAATCACAGTATTGCAGTAAAAACTGGAACTGCGCAAGTTGCTAATGAAATTGATGGAGGATATTATAAAGATAGACATACGCATTCATTTTTTGGATATTTTCCAGCATATAATCCTACTTTTATAGTATTTCTTTATGCGATAAATCCAAAAGGTATTCAATATGCTGCGCAAACTTGGTCTGATCCATTTTTAGATATATCAAAATTTTTATTAAATTATTATGAAGTTCCACCTGATAGATAAATAAACATCATGAAATCAACTTTTAAAAAATTAATTTCTAATATTCTGATAATAGAATCAAAATTTATTCTTTGGAAATATAAACCAAAAATAATTGCTATTACTGGATCTATTGGTAAGACTTCTACAAAAGACGCTGTTTATGCTGTTATTTCTAAAATTTCTTATGTTAGAAAAAGTGAAAAAAGTTTTAATTCTGAAATTGGTTTGCCTTTAACTATTCTAGGTTGCCCAAATGGCTGGAACGATGCTTATGTTTGGTTGAAGAATATACTAAAAGGTATTTGGCTAATAATTTGGCCACATAAATATCCAAAATGGCTTGTTTTAGAAGTTGGTGTTGGAAAGCCAAAAGATATGGATAAAACAGCTTCTTGGTTAAAAACTGACGCTGTTATTATTACGGCTATTGGTGATACACCTTCACATATAGAATTTTTTAATTCAAGAAATCATTTAATAGAAGAAAAAAGTAAGCTTATTAAAACTCTTAAAAAAGATGGAGTTTTAATTTTAAACTCCGATGATCCAGCTGTTTTAAATATGAAAAGTAAAACTAAAAACAGAATAGTAACTTATGGATTTAATAAAGAAGCAGATATATCAGGTTCTGAAGATGCTATATCTTATTCGGCAACAGGTGAGCCAGAGGGAATAATTTTTAGAGTAGATGAAAGTGGAAAAAGTTTACCAGTTATTATAGAAGGGGTTTTCGGAAGAAATCACATTTATGCTTCTTTGGCTTCTTTAGCACTTTCTTTTGGATTAAAATTATCTATGTTAGATGCTACTAATGCTTTAAAAAATTACGAAGTTCCACCAGGAAGAATGCGTTTACTGAAGGGAATAAATAATTCTTTTATTATTGACGATACCTATAATTCTTCTCCTTTTGCTTGTGAATCTGCTTTAAAAACATTAGGTGAAGTAAAAGGTAAATTTAGAAAAATTGCAGTTTTAGGAGACATGTTAGAATTAGGAAAACATACAGAAGAAGCTCATAAGAATATTGGAAAATTAGTCAAAGAAAGTGCTGAGATTTTGATTGTTGTTGGTCAAAGAGCTAAATCTATTAAAGTTGGCGCACTTGACTCTGGATTGAACGAAAAAAATATTTATGAATTTCTAAATTCTAAAGAAGCTGGAGAATTTTTAAAAACTTTTGTGAAAAAAGGAGATTTAGTTTTAATTAAAGGTTCACAGGGAATAAGAATGGAACGAACAGTAGAAGCTATTTTGCTAGACAAAAAAAATAAAGAAAAACTTTTAGTGCGACAGGATTTAGAATGGATAAATAAGAAATAAAAAAAAGCTGAACTGGAGTTCAGCTTTTTGATTTTGTTGGTTTTTATTTTTTTAGTCTGTGTATCCAAGAAAGAAAAACATAAGCTAAGTAGTACCTGAAAACTAAAGACATAAAAAAAGAATACTTTAGTTTGCTTTTGATTTCTTTTCGAAAAATGAAAATTAGACCCAAGGCGATGATGCTGTAAATACTTCCGTAAATCGTAGTCATTGTTATTGGAAAAAAACAGAAAAGCATTATTAATCCAACAACAGCTATAAATAGCACATTTAAGCAGATTGTGTCTTTTGCTTGATCTTTTTCTTTTTCAGAAAAAATTAAAAGTAATAAACTTTTCATAAGCGAATTATTTTTTGGTTTATATGTTATTTAATTTGAAAAGAATTATATACTTTTAAATTAGAACAAAAATAGTTTTTTGTCAATGAGGTTTAATAAAATTTAATTTGTGACCCTACAGAGAATCGAACTCTGATTCCATCCTTGAGAAGGATGTGTCCTAGCCGTTAGACGATAGGGCCAATATTTTATTTTAAACCGTTAGCCTTGCCCGTGGCCGGTCTACGGCCGAGGGACGATAGGGCCAATATTTTATTTTAAACCGTTAGCCTTGCCCGTGGCCGGTCTACGGCCGAGGGACGATAGGGCCATGTAAAAAATATAGCATTTTTTATTTATTTATCAAAAAAATAAGCGCAGTTTTTAGGCTGCGCTTTTTGTTTCTATGGGAGATCAAAGTTCTTTGTCCCTTCGTCTTTCCCAGACTTTTTTTTTGCTTTGGGGCACATCAAGTTTTATTACTCGACAACCTTTGTACCGGCGAATTTCATTTTTTTTGATTAATGAAGATAGACTTGAAATTCGTTCCAGACGAACCTTTTGTTTTGTTTTTGGAAGAAAAAAAGTTACTTTTTCTTTTCCTCCTTGGATTTCTTGAAAAGCTGGTTCGAGCTCTTCATCATGGTAATAATTTAAAGTT
>JBDRFV010000035.1:0-2256 GCA_043818335.1 Patescibacteria group bacterium | reverse complement strand
TAAAATCTCTTGGCTATTCGCAGTCAGAAGTTCGTGAAGCACTGAAAAAAATCTCAAAAGACGCAGACACAAATACTAAAGTAAAAGAAGCGTTGAAAATTTTAGGAAATAAATAATTTACTCAAAAAAAGAATTAGCTATTCCTTTTACTGTTAATTCAGCAAAGGTTTCATAAGATTTATGTCTAGTAAAACTATTTCTAAATATTTTTTCATAAATATAGCCATATTCAATTACAACAGATCTAACAGTTTCATTTAAAGTATTATTTACTCCCAAAGCAATCAACTTCTGATCAGGGACAATTCCTTTTTTTTCTTCTATATAATTACTAACAGAATATTTTTTATTAAGTTCTAAAAAAATATTTTCAGCTAAATTAACGCTTTTTTTAGAATTAGCCATCTGTTCTTCTGGCATATAAATAACAAAACCTCTGTATTTTCCTATGGTCCATTTATTTTTTCGTTTATAATCATTAAAATGCATATTAATAACTGCATCTATTTTATTTTCATTGGCCCATTTATTAATTCCATATAATCTTAAAGAAGCACTCGAAGAAGCTGTATTATGTGGTGGATTTACTTTTTGAATAAAAGTCCCATTCAAAATTTTAATCCAAATCTCATTCCTTGCGTCTTCTTTAAAAAGAATTATATTATCTTTTTCTATATTAAAATAGTCTGAAAATTCTGTTAAATATCCATCTTCATCACGGGTAATAAAAACCTCAAATCTTTCGTCTTTTTTTAATAAATTATAAACACGAACAGCCACAGCTAAGTTCATATAAGATTCCTTTAAATTACCATACTGTGCTCCCCACTCTTCATTATTGTGACCAGGCACAAGTAAAATTCTAATTTTAGAAAAAACTGCTGGACAAAAAGATTCAACTTTTTCTTCTCCAGCCTGAGTAGAAAAAGCTCCCAAAAAAATAACAAAAACAGTAATTATAAATAAAATTCTTTTCACTCTTTTATAATAACACAGTAAATAAGTAAAAATAGCTTAAAAAAATATGCTATAATAAAAGCGATTATCAATAATTTAAAAAACTATGGCCTGGGATCATTTAAAAGGAATTATATTTATATTAATAATATTATGGGTCGTCTGGTTCTTTACTGGTGGTGCAGGAAGTAAAGATACTGATAAGCCATTTTTAAAACCACCAGCTCCAATAGATAGTGGTGAAAAATACGGACCACAGTAATTAAATCTAAATATTTAAAATTCCAAACAAAGCAATACCAGTTGCAACTGAGACATTTAGTGATTCTTTTTTACCCAGCATTGGTATTTCAGCTATTTGATCACATTTTTTTAAAATATTTTTTGGCAAACCAGAAACTTCTGTACCAACAATAAAAGCATTTTTTTGTGATAATTTAACTTTTTTATAACTAATAGATTTTTTATCTTGCTCTATTGCTATTATTTTAAATTTCTCTTTTTTTAATTTATTTAAAAACATAGTTAAATTTTTTTTATATTCCCAAGGAACTGTTAATTCAGCGCCTAGTGCTGATTTTGCAATATCTTTTCTGGTTTTATTAAATCTATCCAACGGACATGGAGAAACTCCGGTTAAAAAAATTTTAGAAATTCCAACAGCCTCAGCTGTTCTAAAAATCGCGCCAACGTTCTGCGCGCTGCGAATATCTGGAAGAATTAAAATATTTTCTTGATTTTTAACCACAAATCTTATTTTTCTTTTATTTTTTTAACTTGATTTTCTCCTTCATCTGCCATGAAACTTTCATTATTTACTGAATCTTGTTTTGGTCTAATTAAATGGAGTCTGCGATTTTTATTATCAAAATAAACTGCTAAAGCATGATAATCTGTATTAAAATTATCATTTGGTCCAGTCATAACAACAGGAGAAAAACCTACTTCATTAGAAATAAAATAATTTAAATATCTAATAGAATCTTTGTAAACATCAAATTCTTGCCTTACAAACAAAGATTCGTCTTGGTAATCTAATTCTTTTATAAATTTTCCATCATCTGCTAAATTAAACTTAATTTTTTCTTTCTGTCCACCAAAAATAACAACATCAACAGTACTAGGAACGCAACGCTCTCTTAAATTTTTCATACTTTCTATAAAATCTTCTCTAAAATTTTTTCTTTCATTCTTATTCTCAACAAAAAAAGCAGGATTCTGATGACTTAAAAAAGATACATTTTCTCCGGTTTCTTTATCTACACCAATAGCAACAACACCCGTACAATCATAATACTC
>JBDRFV010000034.1:0-2936 GCA_043818335.1 Patescibacteria group bacterium | reverse complement strand
CCGTCTTTTCTAACTAATTTTCTGCGCTGATTTGTACCGAATCTATGTTGCTCGTCTATTACAATAAAAGCTAAGTTTTTAAATTTAACTGTTTTTTGAATTAAAGCATGAGTTCCTATTAAAATAGGCATTTCGCCATTTGCTGTCCACTTTAACAATTGGGAACGAGAAATATCCGTCCAGCCGGATGGATTTACTTTCGATGGAAATTTTTTACAGCCTGAGCCAGTGATTAGACCAATGTTTATTGGTAAATGCTTAAAGTATTCTATAAAAGATTCAAAATGTTGCGAAGCTAAAATTTCCGTTGGCGCCATGTATGCAACCTGTAGGTTTCCAAAATCTTGGCCCTTTGGTCTTTGTTTTACTGTTAAATATGCAGCAGTTGCTGCGACAGCAGTTTTTCCTGATCCAACGTCACCTTCTAATAATCTAGACATTGGATAGCTTTTGCTCATGTCTTCTAAAATAGTTTGAATAGATTTAGTTTGTGATTCTGTTGGATCAAAAGGAAATCTGTCTAAAAATTCTTGCACATTTTTTTCTTCTTTTAAAATCTGAAAAGATTTATTTTTTCTGTATTCTAATTTATCATGTTGACGTTCTAATTGTATGCAGAACACTTCTTCAAATGCGAATCTTTTTCGTGCAGCCTCTGCACATTTTTTGTTTTTTGGCTTGTGAATCCAAATGAGTGCAGTTTTGAGAGTTGGCAGATTATATTTTTCTAAAATATTTTTTGGTATATAGTCTTCTATATTATCTAAAGTTTTATCTTTTAGAATTTTTTCTACTGTGTGATAAAACCATTTAGAAGTTATACCTCTTGTTTCGTGATAGATAGGATAGGAAAAGCCAGATGATTTTTCTTCGTTTTCGTTTTTACTAAAAATAGAATTGTGAGAATTAATAGATAAATCACGAGCTTTTTCAACTTCTGGATTTGCTAAATAAATGCCGTTTTTACTTTGTGTTACTTTTCCAGTTACTTTTACATTTTCGCCGTTTTTTATTATTTTAGCTAAATATGCTTGATTAAACCAAATTATTTTTATTTTTCCAGATAAATCTTCTATTTCTCCTTCAGCCATTGGAATTCTAGAACGAAATGCTTTTCTGGCTTTTAGTTTTGAAATTTTTCCGTAGACAGTTGCAGTTTCTCCAGGAATTAGCTCAGAAATTTTTTTAAATTCACTTGTGTCAGAATATTTAACAGGGAAGTGGTAGAGTAAGTCATGCACAGAAAAAAGCCCTAATTTATGCAGAGCTTTTTTTTGATTTATATCAAGACGAAATTTTATTTCAAGTTTATCGTGTAATTCCATTTACGAGCCAATCAATTCTTTCACCTTTTTTGAGAGTTCATCCAATGTAAAATTTGATTTTACCATAAACTGACTAATGCCTAATTTTGTGGCTCTTTTTATATCTTTATCTTCAGAAAGGTTAGAAAATACTATTACTGGTATTTTTAGAAAATCTTTATTCTGTCTAATTTTTTCTAAAATCATAAAGCCATCTACGTCTGGTAATAATAGATCAAGCAAAATAAGATCTATTTTATTTTTATTATCAATAAATTTAAAAGCTTCTACACTGTTTGAAGCAGTTAGGATTTCATATCCTTCTTTTTTTAATTTTGTAGCTTCAAGGCCCTGTAGAAAGTTATCGTCTTCTATTATAAGTATTGTTTTTGCCATATGTTTAATTATACTATTTTGTTAAATCAACGCAACTTTTCTTTATTTTTAAAAGTGGGGATTGTAAAAAAGAAAGTTGTACCATCATTTTCCTTACTTTCAAACCATATTTTACCGTTATGCTTTTCGATTATTTGCTTACTAGTAAAAAGACCAATTCCGGAGCCGATGACTTCTTTTTTTTGGGCTGATGGTGTGCGATAGAACTTTTCAAAAATTTTTTTCTTTTCTTCTTCAGATATTCCTATGCCAGCATCTTTAATTGAGATTTCTATTTTACCGTTTATTTCTTTTAGTGATATAAAAATTTTTCCATGAGGTTTACTATATTTAATTGCATTTTCTATAAGATTTTGAAAGACCACTCTTATTTTTTCTCTATCAGCTAAAATTGCAGGTTCTCTTTCTTGTGACTTTAAAAAAATAATTTCTATGTCTTGTGCATGAGCTTCACCAGAAAAGTCAAAAATACAACTTTCTATCATTTCTTCTAAATTTAATTCTGAAAATTTATATTTTTTTTCTTGTATATTTTCTGTTCTATTTACTAAAAGCAATTCGCTTATTACATTTATTGCACGTTGATTTCCTTCGAATGCTTTTTTCATTAAATTTTCTTGTTCGCTTGTAAGTTCTCCTAGATCTCCATCTAGAAACATTTTTATAATCCACTTAAGAGCTGAAAGAGAGGTTCTTACCTGGTGCGCACTTATAGATACTAAATCTGTTTTAACAGAACTTAGTTTTTTTAGTTTTTCTATTTCTTCTTCTAATTTTAAAGATTTAGTATTATTTTTTTGTTTTTTAATAGGCATTTGTTAATTATAGTATAAATTTGCGGAGACGGCGAGATTCGAACTCGCGAGGGGTTTTAAAGCCCCTACCTCTTTAGCAAAGAGGCACGTTAGACCACTCTGACACGTCTCCGTTTATGTTTATAACTTTAGCATATTTTTTACTTTTTTCTAGTAAATATGCTATATTAATTTTGTATTTAAGTTTAATTTAATTGGAGGCGTGGATGAGTGGTTTAAATCAACGGTTTACTAAACCGTCGTTCCTTAATTGGGACCGTGAGTTCGAATCTCACCGCCTCCGCAGAAGTTTGTTGCTCTCGCACTAGCCTTTTCTTTTTATGCTATAATTTTTTTATGACTTATTGGAATAAATTTAAACAAAAAGTTTGGCGAATAATATATAAATTTTTCCCAAAGATTCAAAAGTTTTTTCTTAATT
>JBDRFV010000033.1:0-2180 GCA_043818335.1 Patescibacteria group bacterium | reverse complement strand
CTAGACTCTAATAAGTCTGTTTTAAGCCCAGAAACAGCCCAAAATGAGGCTTTTTTGTCTAATGATGAGGGTTTACTAGTGGGATCTAAAAATGGAACAAAATATCATTATCCTTGGTGTTCTGGCGCTTTGCGTATTAAAGAAGAAAATAAAGTCTGGTTTAATTCAATGGAAGAAGCTAGGCAAGCTGGTTATACTCCAGCTGCAAATTGCAAGGGATTGTAAAATTTTACGCAAAATGTTATGAATAATAACGGATAATAGAAAAAGACAAAAGGAGGGAATAAAATGTTTCCTAGAAATATTATTGGAGCTTGGTTCAGCGGAGCAGATTACAAAAAGTTGATTCATAAAAATCAAGATTCTCATGAAAAAAATGTTCTTATTTACAGGCTTCTAGAAAATCGTTTAAGAGGAGATTTGTTTTGGGGGATTTTAAATCTCCGAGGACAACCTGATTTTGAGATTTCAGGATCTATAAGAGATAAGTTTGGTTATGCATCAATTTCCGGTAAATATCAATATGATCAGAGAAAAAATCTTATTGAGCATATAGAGTTTATGAAAACCTATACCCAGACAAACGACGGGATAGATAAAATGATTTGTGATTCAAGACTCCCAATAAGATATCTATTATATAATTCCGGTGGAAATGGATTTATTGGATATTTCTTTTTAGAGTCTAGAGACCATAAAAAATTAAAGGAAATGGAAACAAAAAAAGTTCTTGAAACAAGAAAAGAAGAACGTGCTGGTTTTGCAATTTGCACTCTTACAGAAAGATTTTCAGAATAAAAAATAATGGCGGTAAACAACCCGCCTTTTTTATTTTCAATTATCACTTTCTATCACTTATTTTGGCGATCGCAAAAATAGGTGACAGTTGTAAAATTTGTCTTGATATGTTAGTTTAAAAAATAGAATCTTGAAAGGAGATAATATTAATGGCACAGAAAAAGGTAGAAGTTGAATATTATATAGGTGGTACAACAATGAAAAGATGTTTAATAGCAATAGTTGAAGACGGGAAGGTGATTGCGTGTCCGGAAATAAAAATTTCCGAAGAGCAGAATAACGGTTTAACCATAGACGAAGCAATAGAATTTCTAAATAACATAAAAAGGGCAAAAGAAGAGACTCTGGATGAAAAAGTGGCATCCATATACGGATTTAACAGCACGGCATTAAAAAATGAGATTAAACGTCAAGAAGGGCATTCTCTTAATAATCCTGCTCGAAGATAGATAAAAACATTAACGGCGGTTGAAATATATCGCCTTTTTTATCCCGTTAGAAATTTTTATTTCTAACGGGATTTATTCTACAGATTCTTCTTTTGAGTTTTTCTTTTTAGAAGCAGTGAGGACTGAAAATTTTTTAACAGCGCGTAGAGATAAGATTTTCTCCTGAATATCATTTGGTAGGGAAGAGAGAATTTTTTCCAGTTTTTTCTCGTCAGCATCTAAAATTTCCTGCCATTTATTGATTGGCTCTAAAATTTCTTTTATTTTGGACATATCATATGAAAATCTTTCCTGTATTTTTCTAGTTAGATAACCGTCATCACCAAAAACCCGTTCTATTTTTTTATCATCCATAAATCCGTAGATAACTGATTTTAATTCATCAAGACGATCATCATTGATTTCATTTTGTTTTTTTAATTCAAAATATTCTAATACAACTTTTTTTACCTGGTCATCGTCAAGTTTTGAATACTGACTTTCATAAAGATGCTTCCACATCGGGCATGTCTGACGATAACCGCACCAATCACATAAAGGAGAGGGGTATGGCGGAAAATCAAAATTATTATTTTTTCTTTCTTCTATTTCATTAATAGTACTGATTATTTTTTCTTTGGTTTTTTCTAGTTGTTCTGCTGAGCGGGAAGTAGAAACTTTTTCTCCGTGTTTTAAAAAATAAAAACTAAGTTTAATATTTTGCGGAGACAAATGAGGCCAACGCTTTATCAATCCTAAATGGTAAATAGACATCTGCGCATCCTGATCAATCATATCTTTTGACGGCAATCTTTTTTGAGTCTTGTAATCAATAATTTCATAAATTTTTTCATCGCGATCTTTGTCAATCCTGTCAATAATGCCGGCTAAAATATGTTTTTCTCCTTTTTTTTCATCTTCAATTTCCGTTTCAAAACGTGATTCCAGTTCAAC
>JBDRFV010000032.1:0-22750 GCA_043818335.1 Patescibacteria group bacterium | reverse complement strand
TTAAAAAAAGACGAAACAAACAATGCTTATGTTCTAGGCGAATTGCAAAGAAGACTAGGTTTTGAATTTGACGGCATGCGAAATCATGAATATTATTTTGCTAGTTTAGAAGATGGCGCGAAAAATTTACCAGAAAATTCTGAATTAAAAAAACAGATAGAAAAAGATTTTGGCTCATTTGAAAGTTGGCTAAATAATTTTAAATTTATCGCAACAACTCGCGGAATCGGCTGGGCTATTCTTTATTACGATAAACAAACAAATCAATTATTAAATACTTGGGTAGACGAACACCATTTGGGACAACTAACTGGCTTGTCACCTGTTTTATGTTTAGATATGTGGGAACACGCTTTTGTTTATGATTATCCAACTTCCGAAAAGAAAAAATACATTGAAGCTTTTTTTGAAAATCTTAATTGGGAGAAAGTAGAGAAGAATTTTTAAATGTGTAATTCTAACAAAAAAACAGAAAACCCACCAAAGTGAGTTTTCTTTGGTGGGTTTTTACTTTTTCTCAACATCGGTCAAATTGAAAGTTTCAACTTCAAATCTCTGAGTCAACATGTCATAGAACGTATCTAGCTCAATTTCCTCTAGATCAAAGTCATAAAAATCATCATCTTCATCTTCATAATCAATATGCTGATTAAAGATTTCAGAAAAATCATGCCTTAATTGGGGCTTAAAAGAAACTGCTTGAATTAAACACTCTGCAGATTCTTCTTTGGGTGGAAATACAAGTAAATCATATTTATGCCCATAAACATTGAAAACATCCTTAACAATGTTCTCATTCTCTTTGGTCGTCCTATCAATAACCAGAATTTTCAACTTTTCCATAAAATATGTAATTGGGTTTGTACTTTTTCTTTTACATTACATTTTTAAACATATTCTGTCAAACTAAAAAATTTTAATAAAAAAGCCCCCGACATTTCATTGTCGAGGGCCGAGCTATTAAAGCTCAAATTACTTCTTTGCACGCGCACGAGGTGCAGGCGGAATGACCGGAGGCTCATTATTATGAATGTGCAGATTTTCTACACGTCCAAAATAGTAATAATAAGTCGGACCACTGCCTGCAACAGGAACAACCGGAGGAGCAGGAGGCACAACAGGGGCAGGCGATGCTGGAGCCGGTGCTGCGGGAGCAGGTGCGACTGGACGCCTTCTTCTGAAAAGCCAGGAAAAAAATGCAACCAATCCCCAAATCACCAAAAGTAGCAATGGAAATAATAAAATCCAAAGAACTTCTATTGGCAACCGGAACAGCCAACCAAAATAGCGATCATAGTCAGTTGTCTCCGATACGGGTTCCACGCGGTAAAAATCTCCGTAAACAGTCGTGTCTTTGCTCAGTGAAATCGGAATTGACACGTCTTTCCAGCCGATCACCTTTTCGTAACAGGATTTCTTCCCGTCACACGAGAACAGTGGGGCTGTAATTGCTTCTTTGTAACTCACGATGGTATCTTTGTGCATGGAAATTTTCAACGGTTGCTCAACCCGTGGGGAGCAGCTGACAAAAAAAATCGCCAGCACGGCAACAATAAGAAACACAAACTTTTTCATATCGAACAATTTTAATTAATAATGTACTTGAATTACATAAACAATATCACAATTTATTCAAAAAGTCAAGGTTAAATCCCCTTAAAAAACTTCTTAATATCTTTCCAAAAGATTAAATAAATAAAATATAAATATATCAAAACGGTAATAACTAACGGAAAATTTTTAATAGTAAAAGCAGCGAAAGGCAAACTTCCGAAAAACTGAATAACTGTTAGTTCATAATGCAATAAGAAGTATGCCACATAACCGAACGGCATCGCGAGAAGATACCAAATGAAACTAAAAATCCCAGACAAAAATCCCAACAACATAGTGAACGGAATAAAAGGCAAAACTAAAACATTTGCGGGAAGCGCAACGATAGATAGATTCCCCATTTCATAAAGAATAAATGGTAAGACAAAAATATACGCAGCAGAAGTTACTGTCACGATATCGCGTAAGCCAAATTTTTCTGTAATCCACGTAAAATATTTTTCTATTTTTGGCGTAAAGAAAATTACAGCAACTGTTGCAATGAAAGAAAGCTGAAACGAAACGTCGTGAACTAAAATAAGTGGATTTAAGAAAATCATCAAAACTGCCGCCAGAATCAACGCACGAGCAACATCGTAATTTCTTCCAGTTGCGCGCGCAAAAAGCATTAGAATAGCCATAATGCCCGCACGAACAGCTGTTGAGCCAGCACCAGACATAATTACGAATAAAATGATCGCTAAAATTCCTGCCCAAACTCCTAATCCAAACGGCAGAAAAATAAATAATTTCATTATCCATTCGGCAATAATAGTCACGTTATATCCTGACAGCGCTACTATGTGAATCGTACCAGTATCTACAAAATCTTGACGCAAATCCTCACTAAACGAAGATTTTTCACCTAAAATCAAACCAGACATTAATAAATTTTCAGGATTGGGAATTAGAAAATTAATTTTTTCTACAAAATTGTTTTTTAATTTAAATAAATTAGCTTTTACAAAATTGCCTTTATTATTTTCTAAAATTTTAATCTTTGGATAACTTATTAAATACAGAATATTATCTTTTCGTAAATAATTTATATAATCAAATTCTTTTTCCTGATCAGTAATAAAATTCTCTGGCTTTACTAATTTTCCAGAAAATTTAATTTCATCGCCATAACTAAAAGTCTTTTCAAAATCAGTAGATAATAAAATTTTAAATTTCTCTTTATTTTCTTTTACTTCTACTATTAATTTCTGAATGTTATCTCGCATATCTACATCGTCAGAAATAATTCCAACAAGCTCTACTTTTTCGTCTATTTTTTCATCTAAATAAACAGAAATATTTTTGTCAAAAAAATTAAATCTAAAAATTCCCAAACTAATAGCCAAAATAAAAACAGCAAAAATAATTCCCCATTTATTCTGTTTTGAGATAAAAATAAAAAAGAAAAGAATTAAAACAAAAATAAAAGCTAGTAAATAAATTAAAAATATATTAGAAACAAAAATTTTATTAAAAACAGAAATTAAAAAAACTCCGATTAAAAAACCGAAGCAAGTTACATAAAAAATTCTATCTTGCATTTAATTTTTAAAAAAGTCTTTCATATTCTTTTAAATTTCCAGTAAAAAGCAAAATGCTCTCACCAGCAGCAAAACCAGTTGCAAGTAAATCACATCTTTCATTTAATTTAACTCCCGAATGACCTTCAACTTTCGTCCATTTAACTTCATATTTATGTTTTAAATCAAATTCTAATTTAAAAAGCTCTTCCCATAAATCTTTATTCAAAACTGGATCTTTTGAAGCATTTCGCCAATTCTTTTTCATCCAAGAATAAATCCAAATCGTAATGCCATTTAATAAATAAGACGAATCAGTATGTATATTAATAACTTTTCCTTTTAATTTTCTATCTTGAATTAATCTCAATGCTTGAATAGCCGCTGTCATTTCCATTCTATTATTAGTAGAAGATTTTTCTTTCCCACCAATCTCAATAATTTTTTCTCCACAAGAAATAACACCTCCCCAACCTCCCGGTCCTGGATTTCCCAACGAACTTCCATCTGTATAAATTATAATTTCATCTTTTTTCATATTATTTTTTATTTTTCTTTTTCTTCTTCTTTATTAACTTTTGGTTCTATACCCACCATTTTAAATTCTAACTCTTCTATTTTTTCTCTATAATTCGCCTTACGCATTTCAGTATATTTTTGAGTTAATTCCACAAATTTTTTAATTCCAACTCCTAAACCAGTAATTAAGACACCTATCATATTAAAAGCTAAAAACCATTTTGGGTCATCTGAACTATAAGGCTGATAAATCAAAAACAGTATTTCAATTAATATTGTTGATAATATTATTGCTATAATCAAAAGAATATTTTTTCGAATCTCTTTTTTTGCTTCTTTTTTCTTACGAACTAATTCATTCAAAATTTCACTAGCAACCATTTCTATTTTTTTAGCTTTTTCTGGAGAAGCTATGACTTTTTCCATTCTTTTTTTAAATTCCTCCGTTCCGCCATGCAATCTAACATCTTCATCTAAAGATACTAAGTTGATTTCCGAATCTTTTGTCTCTTCTTTTATTTTAAAATCAGATTTTTCTATTTTCTCCATATTTTTATATTATATCAATAATTTTTAACCTAAGCTCTTCTTTTCCACTAAATCTAGAAAACTCAATACTAGCTATTAAGTTTACTTTTAAATCTTCTCCTAATTTAATTTTAAAAGAATCTATATTAGCAAAAAAAGAAATAGCTTTTATTTTTTTATTATTCAAGTCAGAAAAAGCAATTTCTAAATGCTCCCCTGAACCATTCTTTCCAAATTTTTTAATTTTCTCTATCTGCACATTTTTAAATAAAAAAACTGGTTTTTCATTTCCTAAACCAAAGGGACTTAATTTTTCTAAATCTTTCCAGCTTTTCATATTAACCAAACTAAAATCAACTTCTTCTATATCAAAATTTTCAGATTCTATATTTTTTTGTTTTAATTTTTTTAAATTTTCAAGAGAATTAATTAAAGTCTCTTCTAAAAAATGAATCTTATCATTATGCACAGTAAATCCTCCTGCCTGTTCATGTCCACCTAATTCAGAAAAATAATCTTTATTAAAAACCATTAAATCAACAACCGAAACAAATCCATTTGATCGGCAAGAACCTTTTATTAAATCATTTTCATCTTTTCCCCAAACAAAAACGGTCTTTTTATATTCATCAACAATTTTTCCAGCAACCAAACCTAAAACACCAACTTTCCATTTTGGATTTCCAATTACAATAACTTCACCAACTTCTCTTTTTTCAAATTTCTTTTTAACTTCACGCATAATATTAGCAACTATTAACTTTCTATCATCATTTATTTTTGAAAGATGTTTTGCTAATTCTCCAGCTTGCACTTCATCTTGCGTAGACAACAATTCAAAAGCTCTCAGTGGATCATCCATTCGTGAAGCCGCATTCAATCTCGGCGTAATCATAAAAGTTACATCATCTTCAACAAGATATCTTTGGTCTATATACATTTTTGCTAAAAGTTTTTGTAATCCAGGTCTTTTTGTTTTTCTCAAAACTTTCATTCCAAAAACTGCTAATACTCTATTTTCGCCAATTAGTGGCACTCTATCAGATAAAGTAGCTAAGCCAACCATGTCCAAAAGCCATTTTTCCCAACCAGAATTTATTTTGTAATACTCACCATATTTTTTTACAAAAGCCTGAACAAATTTAAAAGCCACGCCAGAACCACATAACATTTTTTCTGGATAATCATCTACTTTGGGATTCAAAATAGCATAAGCTCTCGGCAAAGTTTCAAATGGAATATGATGATCTGTAACAATTACATCTATTCCATCAACTTCGGCTTGAGCAACTTCTTGAACAGCCGTAATTCCTAAATCTATTGTAATTAAAAGTTTTACTTTCTTATCAGCAAATTCTTCTATCGCATCCATATTCAGGCCATAACCTTCAGAATTTCGCATTGGAATATAAACTTCATAATTTTTATATCCAATTTTTTTAAACAAATCATTTAAAATAACAGCGCCCGGTATTCCGTCTGCGTCATAATCAGCATAAATCATTATTTTTTCATTAGCTTCTAATGCCTCAAAAAGTCGAACTACGGCTTTTTCCATATCACGCATTAAAAATGGATCAAAAAGGTCTGTTTCAAAATTTGGGTTTAAAAATTTTTCTATTTCTTTATCATCTGTAATTCCTCTTTTTTTGAGAAGAATTTGTATAAGTTCAGAATGTTTTTCCATTTGTAGAGTATAGCACATAAAAATAACTAAATTTTCTTTGACTTTTTTAAAAAACACGTGTAAAATTAAATCTAGAAGTTCAATATTCGTTCTTCATAACCTTAAAAATAAAAATCTATGGGTAACACAGTTTCACCATTGCCGATCCAAAAGGATTGCAAGGACTTAGAACTTGGTAAACTCTACCGCTTGTCAACTCCAATTGAAGTTGAAAGCTACAGAGTCAGATCACAAACCGAGATAGAAAAAAAGAAACGAAAGTTTCTAATCATCAAACCTGTACAAAAAAGAGGCCGGGAACTGATCTGTACCGCTCATAAAGTAAAAGAAATTGAGCCGGGAAAGTTCAAAAACTGTAAAGAAAGGTATTTCTTTACCCTGCCGGAAGATCTAAAGTTATTAAATTAATAACCCCAAAGCGCTGTGCTTGCACAGCGCTTTAAAAATCTCAAATTAACTAAGTGGTGCTTTTTTATTTTTATAAATTTGGTAAAATGTAGTTATGAAAAACTGTATTTTTTGCAAAATAATAAATAAAGAAATTCCCTGTCATCAAATTTACGAAAATGATAAATTTTTAGCTTTTCTAGACATAAAACCAGTTTCTGACGGTCATCTTTTAATAATTCCTAAAAATCATATTGTATGGATGCAAGACGCAGACGATGAAACTATTGCTGAAATTTTTAAATTAACAAAAAAATTAATGCTTGCATTAAAAAATGGACTCCCTTGCGATTATGTTCAAGTAGGTGTAGTAGGTAATGAAATGCCTCATTTTCACATTCATCTTATACCAAGATATAATGATTTAGTTTTTCCAAATCCTCCCACAAAAGAATATAAAGATAGCCAAGAAAAAGAATTAATTCAAAAAATTACTTCAGCACTTGCCCGTCCATAGCTTTAGCGACGGAGGGCTTTAATTCCTGGCAAAGTTTTATTTACCAAAAAATCTAAAGTAGCGCCACCGCCAGTGGAAACAAAAGAAAATTTCTCTTCTAATTTTAATTTAGAAACTATTGAGACAATATCACCACCGCCAACTATACTTTCAGCTTTTGAACTAGCAACAGATCTCAGTATTTTTATAGTTGCAACCTCTCCACCCTTTTCTTCATATTTTCCCATTGGCCCATTCCATAAAATTAATTTAGATTTTTTAATATAACTTTCAGCTAATTTTATAGATTCTTTGCCGATATCTATAATAATTTCATCTTTTTTTATTTCATTTATCTTTTTATTTATCACTTTCTTGCCAGACAAAACCAAAACATCTATTGGCAAAATTAACTTTCCTGCCCCGCCATGGCGGTGGTTATTTTTTAAAATTTCTGCTGGAATTTTTGTTTTATCAGTTAAAGATTTTCCAACGCTTAAACCTTTTGCTTTGAAAAAATCATTAGCTAAGGCTCCACCAATAAATACATAATCAGCTAATTTCAAGTATTTTTTAATAAGTGGCATTTTTGTGGAAAATTTCACACCTCCCAAAATAAACAAAAACGGATGTTTGGGGTTTTTAAAAACTTTAGATAAATTTTTTATTTCTTCTTCTAATTGAAACCCTGCATAGCTAGGTAGAAATTTTGGTATCCCAACAACAGAAGCATGTGCTCTGTGCGAAACAGAAAATGCGTCATTAACATAAAAATCTCCAAGCTTTGCTAATTTTTTTGCAAAATTCAAATTATTTTTTTGTTCACCTAGATATTTTCTAATATTTTCTAATAAAGTTATGTCTTTACTAATATATTTTCTTAAACATTCAGCAACTGGCTTCATGCTAGCTTTTCCGTCTTTCCCTAAATGCGAAATTAAAACAACTTTTGCGCCTTTGTTTTGTAAAAATTTGATAGTAAGCAAAGCTTTTTTAATTCTAAAATCATCTAAAACTTTTCCGTTTTTTATAGGCACATTAAAATCAACTCTAACTAAAGCTGTTTTATTTTTTATATTTTTTATATTTCTAATAAACTTCATATTAAATTCATTTATTTAAAGTTTTCAGTAATATTTATAATCTCACTAAACTTACCTGCATCTAAACTATCTCTTCCAACTAAAAACCCATCAGCGTGTCCTTCTTGCAAAAAAGATAGAATATTTTTTGGATGAGCAGAGCCACCGTAAATTATTCTCATTTTACTAACAAAATCTACTCCAAATTTATCACTCAAAACTTTTTTTATAAAAATACTAATTTCGTTAAATTCCTCTGGGCTTGCTTCACGAGTTGCATTTTTCCCTATTGCCCAAACTGGCTCATAGGCAATTATTATTTTAGATAAAGAACTTTTTAAAATATTTTTAAAACAAATTTCCAACTGTTCTTTAATAAAACCTAAATACAAATGATTTTCATCTCTTTCTTTTTCACCAACACAAACTACTGGAACCAATCCAGCAAAAAGTGCTGATTTTATTTTTTTATTAATATCTTCATTAGTTTCACCAAAAATAGCGCGTCTTTCTGAATGTCCTAAAATTACATATCTTGCACCAATATCATAAGCCATATCAGCTGAAATCTCTCCAGTATAAGCACCACTTTCTTCATAAAAAATATTTTGTACTCCTAAATTTAATTTTCTAGAAAATTTTTTTAATTTATCTAAAAATAAAACTGGTGGGCAAATTAGTATATCAGTTTTCTTAATCTTTAATACAGACTTAGCTGTAACAATAAATAACTTTTCTGCTTGTTTATAAGAAACAGGATTCATCTTCCAATTTCCAATAATTATTTTTTTAGACATAAAAATATTATAGCACAACTACTATATGTAACTATATCTTTTTTAAAAAATAAAATTATTCTACTTCTTTCCAACTATTTATATTCCATCCTCCAGTTGGTCCAGAAGTAAACTGAGTATTTGCAAGACCAGTAAGATAATTTACTTCAGCTCCATTGTCCATAACAATCTTCTTTGCCACTATTTCGTTAAGAGTAACGTTGTTGTGAATATGCGCTGTTCCGTTTTGAGCATTTAAAATAACAGCTTGTGCATTATTATAAATTCCAATGGCATCAATACCACTACATCCATCAGGGCAAGAACTTGTTGTAAGTAATAAAATATAACTTCCTTCACTTCCAGATCCTTCAAAAATAACATTATTAGACAAATCAACATAATCATCAGTAACTATAATTCCACCAGTAGCACCAAATGAAGGGCTAAGAGAAATATTTACACCATTTTTAAAAATAATTCTTCCAGCAACATAAATAGTGCCAGTAATAGTCAAGTCATCATTAATAGTTAAATTACCAGTAATTTTTTTAGGACCAAATTGTGTTGGATCAGCAATAATTAAATCACCAGTAACAACTCCACCTAACTCAGCATCAGCTTTCCATTGAGTAATCATTTCCTCTGTAACAGGCATCGGAACTGGATCAGGGTCTACTAAAGAAGTATCACAGATTTTATTATTTCCAGAACCTACTTGGCAATAAAGATTCCCAAGCATAGTGGAGTCAGTTACTGTATGCGCCTGTGCAATACCAGTTCCATCTAAATTTCCAATATTAATATTATCAATAAATCCACCAGCACCAGCAGAAATTGCAGTTCCTCTTATGGTGGCATCACCATGCGTACCAATAATATCTCCATTAGCAAAAACATTTCCGTTCACAATAGCTTTGTTTATAGAAAAACCACCTGTTCCAGCCTGAATGCCATAGGCAAAAGAAATACCAGTTCCGGTTGTTAATTTCATTTCTCCTTTTCTATTTCTATTAAAAACATCGCCAGTAGAAGTTATTGTTTTTTCGTTATAACCAGAATCTATAATATCTGTAGTAACAGTATTGCCGTCTAAAGTTATTTCAACAGAAGTTCCAATTGGTTTAGCATTTTTTAAACGAAAATAAGCATCTTCAACTCCAGATTCTGCAAGAAAATAAGAAGATTTAGATTTTAAATCAGCGCTAGCAACTTGAAATCCCCTAACAGACGGGGAAACCAAACCAGCAATTATAGCCACAGAAATAAAAAGAAAAAATATGACTGAAATTAACATCGCTGCGCCTGATTGATTATTTATTTTTCTTTTTTTATTATCTTTATTATTCTCCATATTATTTTAAACTAATTCTGATAATCTCCTCTTAAAACTACAGTATCATAAAAATCCGCTGTTCTTCCTAAAGAATCATTAGTAGAACTAATTGTTAATGTTATCTTAACTGCACTTCCTTCTACTGTAATTATTTGGGTAAAAGTAAGTTCAGAGACAGAAACATTATTTGGATTTAAATTTCCAGTCAAAACATCATTTTCAAAATATTGCACATCATTACCAGACAAAACAAATCTAACAGTTTTATTTACACCTGCATCATCTTTTGTATTTAATTTCAAATCATTTTCAGAAATAGAATTTATTGCATATGCTTGCCTAACTTCTCTAGAAACTTTTTCTAAAATAGAAGAACCTTGAATTAGCTCAGACTGAATTTTTGTTTCTTTAAAAGATCGCATCATTGTTATCATTGAATTTATTACAACAATAGAAAGAATCGCAAAAAAAGAAATATATAAAATAGTTTCTAAAACAGCAAAGCCAGATTTTTTGGATATATTTTTATTATTTATTTTTTTATAAAAATTTAACATGTGTTTAGTATATTATGTAAAAATATCTGTTATATAAAATGATAAAGTTTTTTCTGCTATGGCTCCTGCCTCAGGCCAAGAAGCTAAAACTGTAATTAATTTTGTCTGAGTATCATTAACACCAGCAACTGAAATATCTCCCGAAACAGCATCACGATTTACATCTGCTATATTAATTTTACGAGTAAAATTTCCTACTTGAGACGAATCAACAGACAAAGTCCAAGTACCACCTGAAAAAACTAGATAATAATCAGTAACAGTGCTTAAACTAGAAATATTCGCCCATGCGTCATCTCTTATGATTCTAATCGCTTCTGCACCTTCTTCCAAAAGAAAACTCGCCTGTGCAGTATGTAAAGATCTATATGAAAGTGTAATAGATTTCTGTGCAACTGCCATAGAAGCCAAAACAGAAGCTGTAATTATAGAAACAGCTACTAGCACTTCTACCATCATAAAACCAGCAGATTTTTTTAAGTTTTTTTTATTTTTAAAATTATTTTGCATATTATTTTAATTTACACTTATCGCTCCTGTACTTAAAATAGTAATAATTTTAGTTGAATCTGGATCTGTAGTTAAAGAAACAGTAATACTTCCAGAAGCACTTGGCGAACCACTTAATCTACTAAAATATACATCATCTGCGCCACCAGTTAGAGAAATAGTAGAAATAGTTGCAGGAGAAATAATTTCAAGATTTTCATTATCTAAGCTTTCTTCTGAATAAGAAGTGCCTTTAAATAAAACTATCTCATCTGAATCAAAATGCACACCGTATTCTGAAGAATCTAAAGAAGACAAGGTCTGCGAACGAGCTTTATTTAAAGTAGAAAAAATATCTTGTGCTCCATTTTTTAAAACTTGAGCTTTTTTTATATTTAAAAACTGTGGAACTGCAACTGCTACAATAATTCCAATAACAGCTATAACTATTATAATTTCTATTAAATTTATTCCACTTTGACTGTTATTATTCATTTTTTTATAAAAATTTTGCATATTATTTTAATTTATACCATCCATAACAGAATACATGGGTGTAATCATTGAAACTGCAAAAAATCCAACCGCCGCGCCGATTATTATCATTAAGAATGGCTCTATTATAGTAGATAAATTTTTTGTTTTATTTTCTATTTCTTCTTCATAAAAAATTGCAATATCATGCAACATGTCTGCTAATTTTCCTGTTTCTTCGCCAACTTGAACCATTTCTGACATCATAACTGGATATAATTTAGCGTTTTTTTCAAAAGCATCAGAAAAAGGCAAACCTCTTTCTATATCAATTTTTGCTTGTTCTAAAACTTTTTTATAATAAATATTCTGAACAACATCTTGTGTTATCTCAATTGCTCTAATAATAGTAACACCTGATAATAAAAGTGAAGACATTGTTCGTGCAGTTCGTGCAGTATTTAATTGCCGAACTATATTTCCAACAAGTGGAAATCTAATTATAATAAAATCAATGTATTTTTTCATAAAATTAGCTTTAAAAAAATAAAAGCCACCAAAACCAATTCCAAAAATAGAAACTAAAGATAAAATTAAATTTTTAGAGAAAAAATTTCCTAGAAAAATTATAAACTTAGTAGACCCTGGCAATTCAGATCCTAATTCAGCAAAAGTTTTTGCTAAAGTTGGAACAACGAAAGCAAACATTAAAACTCCAATTAAAATCATCGCACATAGAATAACTGTCGGATAAATCATCGCGCCTTTTATTTTTTTTGTAAGAGCATGAGATTTTTCTAAGTTTAATCCTATTTCGTTTAAAGAGCTAACCATGTTCCCAGATTCTTCACCAGATTTTACCATTGAAACAAATAATTTAGAAAAAACTTTTGGATATTTAGCCATTCCAGAAGAAAGCGTTCCACCAGAATTTATCTCGTTACTCATTGAAACTAAAATAGAATTAAAAAATTTATTTTTAGTTTGTTTTTGTAAAACAGATAACGCACGAGATAAAGCAAGTCCAGCTTTTAACATGCCACCTAGATTTTTTGTAAACATAATAAGCTCGGTAGTTTTTACTCTAGCAAGAAACTTATCAATAAAAGCCAAAGAAGAATTTAAACTTCTTTTTTTTTCTGAAACCGAAATTGGAACAAGCCCACGAGTTCTAAGTTCTCGAGAAGCTGAAAAACGATCTAGAGCTTCAATTATATCTTGAATTATTTCTCCTTTTTGTGATTTTGCTTTATAAGTAAAAATCATATTAATTTAAATTTTTTATTTTATTATTTATTCCGAAACAACTCTAAATACTTCTTCTAAAGTAGTTATTCCCAATACTGCTTGAAAAATTCCATCTTCAATCATAGTCATCATGCCTTCTTTTTTAGCTTGAACTTCTATTTCATCTTGAGAAGCTCCTTTAAGGATTAACTCTTTAACAGAAGAAGTAATTTTTAAAACTTCATGAATTCCAACACGTCCAGAATATCCATCTTCTGACTCATCACCTTTTTTTGCTTTATAAAATGGAACTTTTTCCCAAGTAATATTAGCTTCAATTATTTTTTCTGCTTTCAAAAAATTTAACATTCTATCTAAGTCTATTAGCTTAGCTAAATTTTTTATTTCAACAGCAGATAAAAAATATTTTTCTTTACTAGCAATTAATTTTCTAACAAGCCTCTGACCAATAACTGTTTTTACAGTAGAAACTATTAAAAATGGCTCTGCTCCCATATCTATTAATCTTGGAATTGCACCAGAAGCAGAATTAGTATGTACAGTAGATAAAACTAAATGTCCTGTTAAAGAAGCGTTAATAGCTAGCCCAGCAGTTTCATTATCTCGAATCTCTCCAACCATTATAATATCAGGATCCTGACGAAGAAGAGATCTTAACCCATTCGCAAAAGTCAGACCAATTTCTGGTTTAACCTGTGTTTGATTGACACGAGCCATTTGATATTCAATGGGATCTTCTACAGTAGAAATATTTACATCTGGTTTATTTAATAAATCTAACATAGTGTATAAAGTTGTAGTTTTTCCTGAACCAGTTGGCCCCGTTGCTAAAAGCATCCCAATTTTTTGCCTTAATGCATCATGGATTCTTTCAAGGCCTTCTCCGTGAAAACCTAAAGACTCTATCGAAAAGCCGTATGAATTTTCTTTTAAAATCCTAATAACAACTTTTTCTCCATAAAAAGTTGGCAAAGTAGAAACACGAAAAGAAACTCTTTCTTCTTTTTGTTCTAATTTAAACCTTCCATCCTGTGGTAATCTTTTTTCATCTAATTTTAGATTAGACAAAACTTTAACGCGCGCAATAATTCCTGGACCAACATTTTTATTTAAAATCATAGCATCATGCAAAATACCATCTATTCTATATCTAACTACTAAATCATTTTCTCCTGGTTCTATGTGAATATCAGAAGCATTTTGTAAAATTGCATGTGAAATTAAAGAATCAACGATTTTAATAATAGGTAAATCTTCTGCCATTTCTTTTAATTCTTTCTCAGATTTTTCTCCCTCATCTTCTAAAATAGTTTTAAAAGAAGTAACTTCTTTTTGAATTATGTCATCAAATTCTGCTTGCAAAGTTTTACCATAACTAATTAACGCAGATTTTATCGATTCACTATCAGTAAGTCTTGGTAAAATTTTCAAACCAGAAGATTTTTTAATAAAATCTATAACAGGTAAATCATTAACATCAAGCATCGCTACTTCCAAACTATTATCACTTTTTTTATAAGCAATAATATTATGATTTCTTGCAATTGGTTCAGGAATAAGTGAAAGAATAGCAAACTCAATTTTTTCTTTTACTAAAGAAACAAAAGGAATACCCAAAACAAAAGCTTCTGTTTTTTTTTAAATCAGCTTCAGAAATTTTTCCATCAGAAAGTAAAATATTCCCTAATTTTTGTTTTTTATTTATTGCTTTTTTAACTGCTTCATCTAATTCAGAACGAGAAAGTAATCCTGAATCTAAAATAAATTTTTTTAATTGTTCTTGATCAACTTGCATTACTTTTATTATAACAAAAAAATCTCCCAGTGGCTTGTCTGCCTCTGGCAGGGAGATTTTTTTAAACTATCTTTTAATTACTAATTACATTTACTGCTTACCCTGTCCTGCTACAACATTAGTTTTATAACAACCTTTCAATGTTCTCTGTCCCACTCCTCCCATTAACCAACCCGATGGATCAGAATGTGCTACAGGAGATGTAGGTATTGCAAATTGCATCATCGTATAAGAAGTATAAGTAGCATTAGGACAAGCACAAGTATTACCAGTAGGACTGAGAGGATTTGGAAATAAACAATCTTCATTACTAGTATTTATTGCATATGTACCACCAAATGAAACAACCTGTTCAAAAGCAGAAACGACACAATTCGTTCCATCTTCTAGACAAACATTTTTACCACCTGAAGTTATTGACCCAGCCACATCTAAATCACCTTCAACTTTTGTATAACCATTTAAATTTGATCTACCATTAACCGTCAAGCGATAAATATCTCCCGCTGGAGTTGTTATCCCAATATCACCTTCTTCTACTCCACCAACTCCACCAGTACCAATATCACCAACACCAATATTATCATCAGCACCAATATCACCAGCACCAATAACCGTTGTTTTATTTGCAGAACAAGAAATTGTGCCAATAGTACTGTTACTAAAATCCATATGTCTACATTCCCATTTCCAATAATTAGCATCAGATCCTGATCCAATAAGATTCTGAGAATTAGTTTGATACAAACTACCACATAAATTATAGGTATTACCACCATAAACAAAAGATGAACTCGTAATACTTGGAAATGTTCCTCCATTAGCATTTCCACATTGAGGATTGGCTGCTAACGCTACTTCTGTATCTAACCCTAAAAATTTACTTAACCTTGCAAAAAATCCTATTTTTTGATTATCAACATTTTTTAAAGTAAGAGAACCACCACCAGAAGGCGCACTACCTACACCATATCCGATAATTACAATATCATCAAACAATCCCGGTCCCCACGAACGAAAACCTCCAGCCGTTATGTGCAAACTTCCAGCTTTATTTTGTGTAGCAGGACCAACATTCAAAGGTCCATAAACATTATTTGCTGGTGGAGTTGCTGGGTTAGGTGGAACTGTTGGCGCTGGTGGATTTACCGGCGCTGCATTAGCAAAACTAATTCCGATAAATAACCCAAAAACCAAACACAAACCTAAAACTTTTACTAAACTTAATAAACTTTTTTTATTCATATTTTTTTTAATTAACTAATAATTTTTAACTTTTACTTTTTAAAAATAAACGACCATTTTTAATCTTCAATATAATGTGGGGCTTTTTTACAAGCGAGGGGGTTATTTAAGCAGAAAGTTACACAATCAACTGGACTTGTTTCTAATCTATGAACTAAACAGTAGCAAGGCCAGTTAGTAGGTATACTAACTCCATCCTCAACTATAACTGTTAATTGTTCTGGTGTACATAAATTACTTGGTGGTAATGAACAAGAAAGATTACTTACACATGTATTTATTCCAGGTCCTGAAACTGTAGTGCAACCACCCCCCAAACATGTTTTATGTGTAGATAAAATATTACAAGAAGGACAACCGGATATATCACAATTTATACCAGGTACTTGAGGTGTTAGGTCACCATTATTACACTCAGAAAAATCTTCTACTGTTACCGTCGCTGAACAAGGATAATTTATTTCATCAGTTCCTAAGCATGATAAATTATATGTTGTTGTTGAAGTTGGGGATACATTAACATTTCCTGAAATTGGCTTAACCCCCACCCAACCACCACTTGCAGTACATGTGGTAATATTAATTCCTGACCAATAAATAGTAACAAAATCCCCAGCAGTAATAATCGGCGAAGGAGGAATAATATTACATGAAGGTGGCGTTAAGTCTGTTGTTACTATTACTCCTGAAAAATCAACCCAACCAATAACATTTCCTCCCCAAGCCCAATGCCATGTAGCATTTGGAGTTCCATCTGGATTGAAAGCTACACTAAATATCATATCTCCGGTACTTCCACCACCGGAACCACTTAAAACTAAATTCCCATTAGCCCATTCATATGGAACTCCATTTAAAGTCTCAGTATCATTATTAGGAGATGGGGTAGTTTGAAGAGATAAAACTTTAGCAATTCCGCTCATTTCAAAAGTTGTTATATCAATATTTGCTGAGTTAAAATCAACCCAGCCATATTCTGGAGACCAAGCATAGCCAGACATATCACCAGTAGCAAGGTTATATTGAACATTATAACCAGTAAAAATAATAGAGTAACCTGCATTTACTATTGTTGCCACACCAGAAACAGGCGCAGTATTTGGAGGAGCAGACTCAAGTTGAGCTTTTATTTTTGGGCTCAAAGAAAGAAAAAATGCACAAAAAAGAAAAACTGTCAAAACTGAAGCTGATAGAACTATGTGGTCTTTTTTAATGTTTTTAATATATTTCATATATTTTATTGACCTAAAAAACCTAATATTAAAGCTCTTTCATCATCTGTTAAGCTATCACTACCAGCTAAATCTCCCGTTAAGTCTTGTACAATTTCCTGTCTTTCTTTTGGAGTAATTTGATCAGAAACAGGTGCAGAATTAAGCTCTTGAATAATTGCCACTCTCTGCTCTTCTGTTAAACCGTTTTTGTTTATTTCTTTATTTTTCCAAAAAACAAAATAAAAGATAACCAAAACACCTAAAATAATAAGAAGGAAGCCTACCATTAGTGAGACTTTTTTATTTTTTAACATATTCTAATTATACAACTAAAATATTAGTAAATAAAGCAAATCGACTGTTCTAGTATGTGGATAATAAAACTCTTGCTTTTCATAAGAAAAATGCTAAGATAATTATGTACAAGTCCTGCAGAATGGGGCTTTTATTTTTACCAATCTAGTCAATATGGTGAAAACAATTTAATAATCAAAATAAAAAATAAATAAAAATATATGTTAGATATAAAAACATTTAGATCAGCATTGGAGCAATTAGAGCAAGAAAGGAAAATTCCCCAAGAAAAAATTCTAGACGCGATAGAGCAAGCAATGGCTGCTGCCTACAAAAAAGATTACGGAAAAAAAGGACAAATTATTCGTGCAAAATTTGATTTAGAAACTGGAAACACAGATTTTTACCAAGTAAAAATAGTAGTAAATGAAACCACTGCAAGAATTGATGAAGAAGAAACCCCAGCCCAACCCTTAGCCCATCCCCAGCCCTTCCCAAAGGGAAGGGAGCTAGAAAAGCCTCTCCCTTCGGGGGAGGTTGGAGGGGGCCAAAATAATGAAACTGATGAAAGAGTTCGTTTCAATCCAGAACATCATATTCTTTTAGAAGATGCAAAAAAAATAAAAAAGAAAGTAGAATTAAACGATGAAATAATTTTTCCTCTTGAACAAAAAGATGACTACGGCCGAATTGCTGCACAAACGGCAAAGCAAGTTATTATTCAAAGAATCCGTGAAGCCGAAAGAGCTTCTGTAATAGACGAATATGGAACAAAAGAAGGAGAAATAGTTTCTGGTATCGTGCAAAAAATTGAAAGAGGAAATGTCTATGTTGACTTTAATAGAGCAACAGGAGTTTTATCAGTTGAAGAGCAAATTCCTGGAGAATTTTTTCAAAGAGGACAAAGAATCCGAGCTTATTTATATTCAGTAGAAGACACAGCAAGAGGAATAAATCTAAGATTATCTCGAACTCATCCTAAGTTTGTTGAAAAATTATTTTCAACTGAAGCACCAGAAATTCAAGCAGGCACAGTAGAAATAAAATCTATTGCCAGAGAAGTTGGTGCTCGTTCTAAAATAGCCGTGCACTCAAACGACGATCACATTGATCCAGTTGGTTCATGTGTTGGCCAAAAAGGAACACGCGTAAATACAGTTACTCAAGAATTATCAGGTGAAAAAATAGACATTATTCCTTGGTCTGAAGACCCAGAAGAATTTGTTTCAAATTCATTATCTCCTGCAAAAGTTTTATCTATAGAAATTAACGAAAAAGAACATAAAGCAATAGTTGAAGTTGCAGAAAATCAATTATCATTAGCAATTGGAAAAGGCGGACAAAATGTTAGATTAGCTGCTAAATTAACCGGCTGGAGAATTGATATAAAAGGAAATGGTGGTGAAGAAGTTGCTTCAACTGATGGAGAAAAAGTTGAACTAAACGAAGAAATTACTGAAGATAAAAAAGAAGAAAGTAAAAAAGAAGAGGATGAAAAAATAGAAGTGAAAAAAGAAGTGAAAGTAAAAAAAGAAAAGAAAAGTAAAAAAGAAGTGAAAAAAGAAGTAGAAGCTGAAAAATAAAATAAAAAAACATGAGCTATGAAAATTAACTCATGTTTTTTTATTAATTAAATATTTTTTATTTTAAGTTTAAAGCAACGGCGCAATAATTAAAGCAATAATAGACATTAGTTTAACTAAAATATTTAATGAAGGTCCAGCAGTATCTTTAAAAGGATCGCCGACGGTATCACCAACAACTGCTGCTTTGTGCGCATCACTTCCTTTTCCACCGAAATTTCCAGCTTCAATATGCTTTTTAGCATTATCCCAAGCTCCTCCAGAATTAGCCATCATAACTGCCAACATAAAACCAGTAACAATTGCCCCTATCAAAAACGCACCTAATGCTTCTTTTCCAAGCAAAAATCCAACAGCAACTGGAGAAAGTAAAGCAAAAAGTCCAGGCCAAATCATTTGTTTTAAAGCTGACTGAGTGCTAATAGAAACACAACGTGTATAATCTGGCTCAGCTTTTCCTTCCATAAGTCCAGGAATTTCTCGCCATTGTCTTCTTACTTCATCTACAATTACAGAAGCTGCCTTTCCAACAGCACTCATTGAAAAAGAGGAAAACAAAAACGGTAAAAATCCTCCAATAAAAAGACCAACCAAAACAGTAGGATTTACTAAATCAACAACTTTTAATCCAACAATTTGAGTATAACTCACACCTAGCACAACAGCTGTTAAAGCTGCAGAACTAATAGCAAAACCCTTACCAACAGCCGCAGTAGTATTTCCAACAGCATCTAATTCTTCAGCTCGAGCTCGAGTTTCAGCGCCCAAATGCGCCATCTCAGCAATACCAGCTGCATTGTCAGCCACTGGACCATAAGTATCAGTTGCTAAAGTAATACCCAAAGTTGAAAGCATACCAACAGCTGCAATTGCTATTCCATAAAGACCAGCCACATGATGAGAAACAAGAATAGCTCCAGCAATAATCAAAACTGGGAAAGCTAAACTTTTCATTCCTAGTGCTAAACCAGCAATAATATTAGTTCCAGCTCCAGTTTGAGCTGAGGCGGAAAGTATTTGTGTCGGTTTATGATTATTAGAAGTAAAATATTCAGTAATAGAACCAATAGCAATACCAGCAATAAGACCGGACAAAATTGCGTAAAATACATTTAAATTACCAAAAAAATACTGAGAACTAAAAAAAGAAAAAACTAAAACAAGCGCTGCTGCTATCCAAATACCAAGATTTAAAATCTTTTGGGGCTTGCCTTTTTTTAAAACCATAACAACAATACTTCCAATAATACTTGCCAAAATTCCAAGTGCCGCAATAACTATAGGAAATACAACGGCTGCACCACCTAAGCCAACAAAAATACTTCCCAAAACCATAGCTGCAATAATTGAATCGGAGTAACTTTCAAATAAATCAGCTCCCATGCCAGCGACATCACCAACATTGTCACCTACATTATCAGCAATAACTGCTGGATTTCGAGGATCATCTTCTGGAATATTAGCTTCAATTTTTCCAACAAGATCAGCACCAACATCAGCAGCTTTTGTAAAAATTCCACCACCAACTCTCGCAAAAAGAGCAATCAAAGAAGCACCAAAACCAAATCCATAAATAATCTGTGGATCACCAAATATTAAATAAAGAGCACCAATACCCAAAAGACCAAGACTAACAACACCAAAACCCATAACTACACCTGAAGAAAAAGCTATCTTCAAACCTTGATAAATACTCGATTGGGCCGCCCAAGCTGTTCGTGAATTTGCAGCAGTTGCAATTCTCATTCCTAAATTACCTGTTAAGGCAGACAAAAATGCACCAAATACAAATGAAGTCGCCAAACGCCAATCTAGTAAAAACCACAACAATGCGGTTATAATAACAACAAAAATAATAATTATCTTATATTCTTTATTCAAAAAAGCCCGTGCACCCTCACGAATAGCATTAGAGATTTTTTTCATCTCTTCTGTTCCGGGATTTTTTTTCATTATCCAAAACATAATCCCAACGGAAAAAATTAATGCAACGACTGGTAAAATTAACGAAATTAAAAGTAAATTCATAATATACAAAAAATAAATTAATAAAAAAAATTATAGTTAAAACCTATAATTTATAGACCAAAAGAAATTATAACAACTTAAAGCTAAAAAGCAATAAAAAAAATAGATTTTTGAAATTTACAATTATATTTTACCTTATTATACAAATTAGTCAATAAAAAATTCTGTAATTTCTAGGTGTTCACAACGTCATAAATAGTATATAATGAATATTATATAAAGGTCAAAATTATCAATTTATTAATCTATAATTAATTTTATGAAAAAATATTTAAATTTATTTATCGTTAGTTTGTTTATTTTCTCAATTTCTTCTGTGGCATTTGCTTTTCAAGGAACCCCTTTAACAAATATGGTTCAAGAAAGAGAAACTGTCAGACAAGAAATTCAAGTAATGAAAACTAATATACAAACAGCTACCGTTCAAGAAAGAGAACAAATCCGTGCAAAAATTATGGATTTGAGAGAAACTGCGAAGCAAAACATGTTGCAATTAAGAGAACAAGTAAAAATAGAAAAAGATGCTATAAAAGCAAAAACTCAAGAAGGCAGATTGCTAGGAAGAGAAATTGCCTTAGAAAGATTTGATAAAGCAGTAGAAAGAATCACTGCTCTTACAGAAAAAGTAAATGCATTAATAATAAAATACGAAACAGACGGTGTTGATGCAACTGAAGCCAAAGATTTAATAGCAGCAGCTGATTTAAAAATGACAGAAGCTAAGTCAAAAATAGCAGAAGCTGCAGATATTCTTTCAACTTCAACAAATCAACTTACAACTGAAAACAAAACAGCACTAAGAACTTTAAAAAATGAAGCACAGACTTTAGTAAAAGGAGCTCATTTAGATTTAATAAAAGCAATAAAGTCATTAAAAACAGTGGTTCTTAATAATCAAACAGAAGATGATGACGAAGACACTGAAACAGAAAGCTAAATTAATAATTAATAAAAAATTAAATTAAATGGAACCAACAAAAAAATCACATGGTGCATTAATAGGATCAATCATTATTATTCTAGTTCTAATAATTGGTGGAGTATATATTTGGCAACAAAAAGTAAAAACTATTAAAGAAGAGCCGATACAAACAGAAGAACAAAAAGCTACAGATGAAATTAATAGTTTAGAACAAGAAATAAATTCTATAGATACTAATATTGATGTAAATATAGACGAATTAGAATAAAAATAAAATAAATTCTAAACAACCCCGCCGATGGCGGGGTTGTTTTATGTAAAAATTTGAAAATAAAATGATTTTGTTATAAGATAGCAATACTATGAGTTTAAAAACAAATGTAAAAAAATTACCAAAAAGTGAGATAGAAATCGAGGGGGAATTAGAAGCCGAAGCTTTTGAGCTTTATTTTGATAGAGCTTTAAACAAAATCGGTGCAGAAATAGAAGTGGACGGTTTTAGAAAAGGCAAAGTGCCACAGAATATTTTATTATCTAAAATTCCTGAAATCAGAATTCTAGAAGAAATGGCTGGAATGGCAATTGAGGAACATTATCCTAAAATTCTAGAATCAGAAAAACTAGATGTAATTTCTAGACCTGAAATTTCTATTACAAAATTAGCTAGAAAAAATCCGCTAGGTTTTAAAATTAAAACTGCACTAATGCCTGAAACAAAACTTCCTGATTATAAAAAAATCGCAAAAGATATTGTTTCAAAAATTACTGACACTGAAAAGAAAATAGAAGTCACAGAAAAAGAAGTTGAAGATACTATTTTAGACATCAGAAAATCCAGAGCAAAAAAACAACACATTGCAGACTTGTCCGCCAACTCAGAGGTGGATGCAGCAAAACCTGCCCGCAATGCTTCCAGCACAGCTGATGCAGGCGGGGAACATACTTGCAAAGAAGGAGAAAAATGTGAACACGAAAAT
>JBDRFV010000031.1:0-16542 GCA_043818335.1 Patescibacteria group bacterium | reverse complement strand
CGTTTTGTTGTTCCTTTTTCAAGGTCTTTAAGAAACCTTGGCAAAGTATTTTCTGCTTCGCCGATAAAAATATAATCGACTTCTGGAAATTTTTCTGGTTCATTAAATAATGCACCACCTGCCATTATTATTTTGTATCTTTTTTTACACCTCTTGATTATTTCAAGAGTACTTTTTGACTGAGAGATCATAGCACTTATGAGTACTACATCAGCCCATTCAATATGTTCGTCAGTTAGTTTTTCCACATTTAGATCAACTAACTTTTTCTCCCATTCTTTTGGGAGCATGGAAGCTACGGTTAATAAACCATACGGAGGAAGAGCTGTCTTCTGCCGAGGTAAGTACCTTCTTATGGCCTTTTGGCCATTCCAAAAACCGTTCCGTGCTTTTGGATAAATTAATATTGCTTTCATTTTTAGACTCCTTATTTTTTAATTTATATTATTTCAATTATTTCAATGTGCCAATTTTCTTATTTAGGCTAATACTACATTTTTTTTAATCTTTTAACAACCTATATATTTTTATGCTATAATTCAAATGTTATTTATTTTTTATGAAAAAAACTAAAACTAAAAAGAAAGCTAATAAAAAAGTAGTTATGATAAGTGGTGGTTTTGATCCAATTCATATTGGGCATGTTCGATATATGCAGGAGGCGAAAAAATTGGGAGATAAATTAATTGTAGTTTTAAATAACGATCATTGGTTTAAAGTAAAAGGCAAGCCAGTTTTCATGTCTGATAAAGAAAGAAAAGAGATTATAGAAGCATTAGAATGTGTAGACAAAGTAATTATTTCTAAGCATTGCAAGAATACTAACGATATAAGTGTATGTAAAGAAATTAAAATAGTTAAACCGCATATTTTTGCAAATGGAGGAGATAGATTTGCTGATAATATACCAGAGTTTAAATTGTGTAATAATTTAGGTATAAAAATGGTTTTTAATGTTGGGAAAGGCGGTAAAATAAGGAGTTCTTCTGAATTACTTAAAAAATACTCGAAAAAGATTAAGAAGTAACATGGTTGAGTACATTATTTGTTTAGTTTTTATTTTTTTTATTGTATAATTATTGATATAAATGAATAAATTAGATATATATCAAGAAGAAAGACCTTGGGGAAATTTTCGACAATTTACTCATGATTTAAAATCTACTGTAAAAATTATTACAGTTAAATCTAATGAATCTTTAAGTTTACAAAGTCACGAAAAACGTTCTGAATTTTGGAAAATTTTAAAAGGAAGTGGTTTTATAGAGATAGATAATTTAAAAAAAGAAGTGAAAGTTGGAGATGAATATGAAATTAATATTGGAGCAAAGCATAGATTAAGTGCTGGTGATATAGAATTAGAGGTTTTAGAAATTGCAACTGGAGATTTTGATGAAAATGACATTATTCGTTATGAAGACAAATATGGCCGTAATTAAAAAGAAAAAAAATAAAATAGTAAGGAAGATTAGTAAAATTTCTAAAAATAAAAAACTAAAAAAAGTTAAAGCTAAAAAAGTTGCAGTTAAAAAAAAGTTAGTAAAAAAAGTTAGTAAAAAAATTTCTAAAATTAAAAAAGTTCTCAAAAAAAAGAAAATAGTTTCTAAAATAAAAAAACATAAACATAAATTAGAACGTTTTGTAGGCAATCCGATAATTTACCCTGCTAATGGTATGCATTGGGAATCAAGAGCAACTTTTAATCCTACTGCTTTTATTCATGATGGAAAAGTTCACGTTATTTACAGAGCAGTTGGAGAAGCTGATGTTTCAACTTTGGGTTATGCAGCAAGTAAAGATGGATATAATTTATCTGAAAGAACTTTTAGGCCAATTTTTATTCATAAAAATTACTACAATAATTATTTTGAAAAAGAAGATAACCCATTATTTTATAGTTCTGGTGGTGGATGGAATGGAGGAGCTGAGGATCCTAGAATTACAAAAATTGGTAATTATTTATATATAACTTATACAGCTTTTGATGGATGGGGTTCTGTGAGGATAGGCTTAACTTCTATTAGTTTGGAAGATTTTTTAAATAAAAAATGGAATTTTAAAAAGCCTGTTCTTATTTCTCCACCCGGAGAAGTTCATAAAAATTGGGTTATTTTTCCAGAAAAGATAAAAGGAAAATATGCTATTATGCACAGTATTTCTCCGGATATTTTAATAGAATATGAAGATGATTTAAACTCTTTTGACGGAAAGAAATTTATAAAAAGTATTCATCAAGATCATCCTAAATGGCAATTACGTGAAAAAGGGATGCGTGGTATTGGTGGTGCACCAATAAAAACAAAAGATGGTTGGCTTATTTTTTATCATGCAATGGAACCTCATGAGACACATAGATATAAACTTTGGGCTATGCTTTTGGATTTAAAAGATCCGACAAAAATATTATATCGCTCTAAAAAACCAATTTTAGAACCAGATATGTTTTATGAAAATGAAGGTCATAAAGCTGGAGTTGTATATTCTTGTGGAGCTGTAATTAAAGACAAAAATTTATTTGTATATTATGGTGGAGCAGACATGGTTTCTTGCGTAGCTACGGCAGATCTGAATTTATTTTTGAAAGACTTAAAAACAACTGGTATTACTAAATTAAGTAAGAAAAGAAAAATAAAATAAACTAAACTAATATGTATGTAGTAAAACGAACAGAACATAATCCAATTTTGATTCCTAACAGGGATCATTATTGGGAAGCTTTTGCTACTTTTAATATGTCTCCGATGAGAAAAGGACAAGAAATTTATGGTTTATATCGTGCAATTTCAGCGAAAGATCCATTAAGAAATCCAGATCATGTTTCTTCTATTGGGATTTCAAAAAGTAAAAATGGCATAGATTTTAGAGATAGAGAAGAATTTATTATGCCAGATGATGTTTGGGATAGGTTTGGTTGCGAGGATCCGAGAGTTACTTTTTTTGAAGGAAAATATTATATTTTTTATACAGCACTTTCTACTTATCCTTTTTCATCTGAAGGGATTAGGGTTGGTGTTGCTATTTCTGATGATTTAAAAGAAGTAAAAGAAAAGCATTTAGTGACACCATTTAATGCGAAAGCAATGACACTTTTTCCTAAAAGAATAAATGGGAAAATAGTTGTAATTTTTTCTTATCATACAGATTCTCCACCAACTAAAATTGTTTTTGCAGAAATGGATAAAATTTCTGATCTCTGGGATCCTCTTTTTTGGGAAAAATGGGAAAAAGAAGAAAATAATCCCTTTGATCTCAGAAGAAATGAATTTGACCATGTAGAAGTTGGTGCTACTCCTATTGAAACAAAATATGGTTGGTTATTAATTTATTCTCATATTCAAAATTATTTTAGATCACCAGAAAATTTGGATCGTATTTTTGGTATTGAAGCGATTTTATTAGACTTAAAAGATCCTAAAAAAATAATTGGAAGAACAAAAGGACCATTACTTGTTCCAGAAGAATCTTATGAACTAGAGGGATATGTTTCAAATGTAGTTTTTCCCAGTGGAGCTTTATTAGAAAAAGATGTATTGACTATATATTATGGTGCTGCTGATACAACTGTTTGTTCTGCCAAAGTAAATTTTACTGACCTTATTTATAGTATATTACCAAAATATTCTAATAATTGGTATTTTAAGCGTTATAAAAATAATCCTATTATATCTCCCAAGCCAGAAAATTCTTGGGAAGGGAAAGCGACTTTTAATCCAGCTGCGATTTTATTTAACAATAAAGTACATATTTTGTATAGAACTTTTTCTAATGATAATACTTCATTTATTGGTTATGCTTCTTCTAAAAATGGTGTTGATATAGATGAAAGGTTGTCAGACCCAATTTATAGTCCAAGAGAGGATTTTGAAATGAAAAAAATAGCCAATGGAAATTCTGGTTGTGAAGATCCACGTCTTACAAAAATTGGAAAAACTATTTATATGTGTTATACAGCTTTTGACAGTGTTGGTCCGCCGAGAGTTGCAGTTTCATCTATTTCAGAAAAAGATTTTCTTGCAAAAAATTGGAATTGGGAAAAACCTATTTTAATTACACCAAAAGGTTTTGATGATAAAGATACTTGTATTTTTCCAGAAAAATTACCAGGAGGTTATTTTATTCTTCACAGAGTAGGAACTGAAATTTGTGGTGATTATTTACATTCTCTTGATTTTAAAAATGAGTCTGTAAAAAAATGTATAAGAATTATTGGCCCAAGAATTAATAGATGGGATAGTGCAAAAGTTGGAATTACTGCTCCACCAATAAAAACAAAATCTGGTTGGCTTTTACTTTATCATGGTGTTTCTAAAAGCCATAATACTTACCGAGTTGGAGCATTACTTCTTGATTTAAAAGATCCAGCAATAGTTCTTGCTCGATCTACTGATGCTATTTTTGAACCTGAGGAAGAATATGAAAAAATTGGTATAGTAAATAATGTAGTATTTCCATGTGGAATGATTGTAAAAAATGGCATTTTGCATATTTATTATGGAGGGGCTGACAAAGTAACAGGAGTTGCTACAATGAAGCTAGATGTTATTTTGAAAGTTTTAATGCACGGAAAAAAGTATTGATTATTAGCTTGCCTACTTTAATGTAGGTTAAATAAAAAATATATGAAAATAAATTTACAAGGAAAAAATTTAGAGATTACACCTGCGATTAATGATTATGTAATGAAAAAAGTTACTAATCTAGGTAAAATATTAAACAATATTGAAGAAAAAACTGGAGAAATTTTAGTTAATTTTACTGTTGAGAAAACAACTAATCATCATAGATCAGGGGAAGTATTCCATGCAGATTGTGCTATTAAAACAAATAGAGGCAATTATTTTTCAAGTGCTGATGAAGAGGATTTATATGCTGCAATAGATTCTGTGAAAGATACTCTTTTTAGAGAATTAAGTAAAACTAAAGAAAAAAATAAGACTTTATTTTATCGTGGAGCTAGAAAATTAAAAAATATAGCAAAAGGGCTTACTCATTGGAAGAAGTAGTTTTTAAAAAATCAGAATAATCTATTTCTTTTTTACCCTCGGGTAAGACTTTTATAATTTCAAATTTATTGTTTTTTAATTTAGCATCTGTAATTATAATTCTTTTGTTATTTTTAAAAAAGAAAGTTCTTGGCCATACAGAATAAGCTCGAAATTTATTATAATTTTTTTCTGCATTATTTTCTAAATTTATTAAGCCATCTTCTTTTTTAATTTTTTTACAAAAAGTAGCTTGATTTTCATTTTGCTTAATTAGTTTTATTTTATTTTCTATATAATCTGGTAAAGTTTTAACTAACAATTCAGCTCCAATTTTTATTAATCTTTCTCGTAATTCCTGTGCTTTTTCTGTTGGTAAAATATTTACTTTTTCTTGCGCTATTATTGGTCCAGAATCCAGTTTAAATTCCATTTTTTGGATAGAAATTCCAGTTTCTGTATTACTATTTAAAATAGCAGATTCTACCGGTGAAGCACCTCTGTATTTTGGAAGTAAAGAATAATGAATATTAATAGAGCCAAATTTTGGTAAATTTATTAAACTTTCTGGTAAAATTTTTCCGTATGCTACTATTATAAATAAATTTATTTTATGTGCTTCTACTTTTTCTTTTAAAATATTTAAAAAATTTTCGTCTATTTTTTTTGGTTGTAAAAATTCTATTTTATTTTCTTCTGCCCAGATTTTTACTGGTGGGGGAGTTATAAGCATTTTTCGGCCCTGTGGTTTGTCCGGAGAAGTAATTATTAAATCAGGCAAATACCTATTAGTTTTTAGGATTTCTAACGTTTTTGACCCAACTTCTGGAGTTCCGAAAAATATGAAATTTAAATTTTTGTTTTCCACAGCTTTATATATATATATATATTAACATATTTTTTATGTTATAATTATGGTATTAAGAATTATAAAATCGCGTTATTTTTGTTAGCAATTTATTTGAATTATGAAAAATATAAAGAAAATGATTTTAGTAAGTATTCTGTTTGTTTTTGTTTTTAACTTTGTTTTAATACCAAAAGCAAAAGCCTTTGTGATGTGCATAACTATGGATACTGGTTTATGGGATAGTGTAACTTGGAGTTGTGGGCACGTACCAGTTGGAGATGTTGCTGTCCCTGCTAGTGGAGCAGATTTAACCATTGATTCTTCTACAACTGCTCTTGCTCTTTTAACGATGGATGCTCTTGGATCAGCTATAAGTGTTTCTATTAGTGGAACAAACACACTTGCTCTTACAGCTAGCTTGGCATTGGGAGCACCAATAGGAGATGCACCTACTACTTTTTCTGTTGGTTCAGGAACTTTATCTGGTGGTACAATAACTATTAATGGTGGTGGAGGTTTAAATGTTTCAGAAATTACTATTGATGATGGAACTATAGACATTGGAGGAAACTTTATTTTTGCAACTGATCTTCCGACTGCTAAATTAACTTCAACCGGGTCAAGTTCGATTTATGTTGGAGGTAATTTTGGTTCTGCTGGTGTTGGAACTTTTGATGGAACTGGTAGTACTTTATTTTTAGATGGATCTGCTCTTCAAACATTGGGAGCTTCTACTGGTTATAATAACATTTACGCAGATAATTCTTCTGGTGGTGTTTTATTGTCTTCTGGAACAACAACACTTAGTGGAACTCTAACAGTTGAACAAACTGCATTTGATACGGCTGATTCTACTTTTACTGTTGGATTAGGTACAACTATTGATAATAGTGGAACTCTTTTAATTTCTAGTGCAACTGGTTCTAAAACTTTTACTGGTGATGTTGGTATTACAAGTACTGGAATTTGGAGTGAGACTGCTGCTGAAGATATTGAATTTCAGGGTAGTTTATCTAGTGAAGGAACATTTACAGCATCAACTGGAGTACATACTTTTTCTGGTACTGGCAAAACAATTTATTCTGACGATGTTGCTTTTACTATTCCTAATTTAGCAATTTCAGGAACAGTTTCTAATACAGGTAATTTAGTAGTTTCTGGAGCATTGTCTGGTGCTGGAATTTTAACAAATGCAGCTTCTAGTAATTTAACTATAAGTGATACAGCTACTATTACTGGACTTAGGTTTATTGCTACGGCTACTTCTAATAGTGTTTTGTATAATAAAGCAGGAGATCAAGATGTTATAGTTACTGATTATTATACCTTAAGTTTAACTGGAAGTGGTTCAAAAACTATTGGGGGAGTTATTGCCGTTTCTGATGCTTTGTATGTTGAATCTACTGCAACTGTTGATCTAACGGGAGATTCAACAGCGGCTACTTTATATTTTGATAGTGTTGCACAAGTTGAAGGAGTTTGGGGAGAAGTTGGTTCTACTAATCCTATTGTAACTAATGAGAGCGCGTTCTTTACTGGAGATGGTTCTTTAAGTACTGACATAACAGCTCCCGTAATTACAATAATTGGAGATAATCCAATGACCATAACTGAAGGAAATGATTATGTTGAACAAGGCGCAACTGCGCTTGATGCAGTTGATGGTGTGATAACAGCAACTCCTTCAGGAACAGTTAATTATAATATTCCGGGAACATACACAATTACATATACAGCTACTGATTCTTCTAATAATACAACAACAGCAACTCGTACAGTAATTGTTAATCATAGAGGATCTTCTGGTTCTTATCTTCCAGGATACGGTCCAAGAAAAGTAACACAAGTATTAACATCCTGTCCAAATGGAAATTCTATTGCAAACAATTGTCAGGCAACAGTAATTCCTGTTACAAATAATTCTAATTATACTTTTACAAAACTTCTTAAATATTTACTGGTAGATATTGAAGTAAAAGAATTACAGAAGTTCTTAAATACTCATGGCTATGTTTTAGCCACAAGTGGAGCAGGTTCACCAGGGTATGAAACAAATAATTTTGGACCTTTAACTAAAAAAGCTATTATTAAATTTCAACTTGCAAATAAATTAGCTGGAGATGCAATTGTTGGGCCTTTGACTAGAGAAGTATTAAACAATATTTAAATAAAAACTTAGATATTTTCTTCTTTAACATTTTGAGCTTTGTCTATAAATAAAACTCCGTTTAAATGATCAGTTTCATGTTGAAAAGCTTGAGCTAGTAAACCACTTGCGCCTCTCGTGAATTTTTTGCCGTGTTCATCGTATGCAGTAACAGTTGCTTTTTTTGATCTATAAACTTCACCGTATGCCCATCTTACTGACAAACAACCTTCTGGTGTCCATTCTTTTTCGCGTGATAATTTAGAAATTTTAGGATTAATAAAAATCAAATCTTTAGGAATTTTTGCATCTTTTAGAAGTATTTGTCCTCGTAAAAAATCTTTATGAAAAATTTTTCCAGAAATAATAAAAATTTGTAAAGAATAACCAATTTGTGGGGCGGCAAGTGCCACACCATCTTTTTGAGTTTTAAGAGCACTTTGCATTTCTTTAATTATTTTTTTTATTTTAAAAGAAGTTATTTCTTTTATAGGAACTTCTTTTGCTATTTTACGTAAAACTTTTTCTTCTCTTTGAACTATTTTTTTCATTTTTTTAGAAATTAATAGTAATTTTTATTTCATTTCTTTTAAATATTCTAAAAGTTTTGAAAGTTTAACAGTGTTTTGTGATCTGTTGGACATATCACGAACTATTACAGAATCTTCCAGTGCTTCTTTTTGTCCAAAAATTAAAGCGTAGGGGATTTGAAGTTTTTCTGTTATTGCTAACTGAGCACCAAGACTGTCTTTTGATAAAGACTGCGCTATTGGAATATGCGCTTTTCTTAATATTTCAATTATATTTAGACTTTTTAACTTTGCTTCAGAACCTAACTGAATAAAGTAAATTTTTGGCTTTTTTATTATTCTAGGAGATAATTTTTTATACCAAGAGGATCCAACTACTCTATCTACTCCAATTGAAAAACCCACTGATGGAACATCTTTTTTACCACCGAGCTGTCTTGCTAAATAATCATATCTTCCACCACCTCCTATTGTTATTTTACCTCCTTCTCCAGATTCATTTTCATCAATTACTTCAAAAACAGTTCTAGTATAATAAGATAGACCGCGCACTAAATTTTTATTTATATTATATGGTATTTCCATTTCTTCTAAATATTCTAGAACTTCTTTAAAATGTTTTTTACAAGAAGTACATAGGAAACTTATGGAATCTGGTGCATTTTCATTTATTTCTATTGTCTTTAGATCTTTTGAATCTAAAATACGAAGAGGATTTTTCTTTAGTCTTTCTTTATCTATTGATGATAAATGTTTTATATTTTTTTTATAATAACTTGTAAGTTCTTTTATGTAAGCACCTCTGCATTCTTTATCTCCAATTGAGTTTATATCTAATGAAAGATTTTCTGCACCGGAATCTTTTAAAATACTTATCCCTGCTTTTATTACTAATGCATCCATGATACTTTTTTCACTTCCAAGAGAATCTAAATCAAACTGCCAAAATTGTCTGTATCTACCATGTTGTGGTTTGTCGTGCCTGAAACTTGGGCCATATTGATAAAGTAAAACAGGCTGTGGTAAATTTTGCATTCCATTTTCTATATATGCGCGCATTAATGGAGCAGTATGTTCTGGGCGTAAAGCAAGACTATCTCCACCTTTTGTTTTTAATGTATATATTTCTTTATCTACAATATCTGTTCCTTCTCCTATGCCAGATATAAAAATTTCTTTGTGTTCTAAGATTGGAGTTTCAATTGGTTTAAATCCGTAATAAACCGCAACTTCTTGTGCTTTTTCAAAAAAACCTTGGAAATTATAATATTCCTGATTCATAATATCACGCATTCCTTTTGGAGTAGATAGTTTTTTTTCTACTTTTTTCTTAATTTTTTTTGTTATATTTTTTTTTGCATTCATGTTGTTTCTTTTATTTTCTATTTTTAAAATTAATAAAAATTATTCTGTTTGTATTGTTGTTTCTGTTTCGTTTTGTGTATATTTGCCAGGGAAGATACTAATTTCTTTTATTGGCAATAATCGTAAAAATGCTTTTCCAACAAGAAGTTTTTCTGGAACTGGACCCCAGCTACGAGAATCAAAACTTCCTGATCTATTATCTCCCATTACAAAATATTCATCAGCATTTAAAGTTACTTTTAAATTATTACTAGCTTCGTTTTTTACAAAAGGTTGGTCTATTTTAAAACCATCAGGGTTTGCTCCATTAATTATCGTTACGTCGTTACCTTTTATAATTATAGTTTCATTTGGTAATCCTATTATTCTTTTTATAAAAAATTTTGTTGTATCTTCTGGGTATTTAAAAATAACAACGTCATCTCTTTTTGGGTTACTTAATCTATAAGATATTTCGTCTACTATTAAATATTCTTTGTCTTGAAAAGTAGGGATCATTGATGATCCAGAAACAACAAAAGGTTGAGCAATAAATACTCTTATGGGTATTACTATCGCAATTGCGATAAGAGCAAATTTTGTTAATTCCCAAAGTTGTTCTTTTGGACTTTCTGATTTTTCTGATAGATCATTTTCAAATTTATTTTCATTTTTCATTTATATATTTTAACATAGAAATCTATTGACGAGATGTACGTTTTTGTTGTGTAATTATTTATTTTATAAAATTAGTGTTTAATTTTGGTATTATTAAAATATGAAATTAGTAGTTGGTTTAGGAAACCCAGGAACTGAATATGAAAACACCAGACATAACGCTGGGCGAATTGTTGTTGGTATGATAGAAAAAAAATTATCTGAAAAAGTTAAAAAAATAAAATTTTTGACGCCAGATAATTTTATGAATAATTCAGGTAAAGCTGTTGCATATCTAGTTAAATCAAAAAAAGATTTGAAAGATTTAGTAGTTATTTATGATGATATAGATTTGCCATTAGGAAAAATAAAAATTTCTTTTGACAGATCTGCTGGTGGGCATAATGGATTAGCTTCTATAATAAAATCTTTGAAGTCTCAAGAATTTTTACGAATTAGAGTTGGAATTTCTCCAACTACGCTATCTGGTAAAATTAGAAAACCAAAAGGAGAGAAAGCTGTATTAAATTTCTTAATGGGTGAATTAAAAAAGAGTGAATTAGAAGCGTTTAAAAAAATATCTAAAAAAGTAGTTGAAGCAGTAGAAACTATATATACAGAAAGTAAAGAGAAAGCGATGAGTTTGTATAATTAAGATATTTTTAATCTTATTTTTCAAGCCTTTTAAGCTTGACTTTTTAATATATCTATGATATACTGTTTGAGTATTTTGTTCATTCAAAAATTCATGATTTTGAATTTTTGTTAATAATGTGAGCTGTCTTGATTTGTTAAAAATATTTAACAGCTTAAGACAGTTCATAAAAATTCTAACTAAAATTTTAAAATTATGAAAAAGTTCAAAGTTATTGGCCTTTTCGGCCTTGCTGGTCTGATTATTTTCATCTGTGGCTTTTTTGCCACTGAAGACATCGAAAGTTACAACTTCGATGAAATCAGTTACTCGAACTTTGTTTCTGGTTTGGGTATCGCGCTATTTTTTTTCAGTTTTATGGCGGCGGTAATATTTGCCGTTTCTGATCTGTACTATAAGCAGATGCCTCGTATTATTAAAGGACTTATTGGCACTTTTGGTTCCTTTGTGATTTCTCTGTTTGGAGTTTCAGGCTTTGTCGTCTTGAAAGACGCAGAGTATCTTTTTTACCCTTTTAATGTATCAACCGATTTTTTTCTTGGTTCCCTTATGGCCGCGCCTTCCCAACCCTTATTTTGGTGGCTTTCTGCCTCTCTTATCATTTTCTTTGTGGCCTGGGCAATGTTCCAGAAAACAAAGAAAAAAGCAGATAATGAACTTTAAAGTTCAGCCGTCCTCACAGACGGCTTTTTTATTTCATCTTGTATCTATTGACTTTTTGTAGATTTATTAGCTTGACATATCTATTTAAATATGCTAAAATGTGGACAGTAAAAAGTTCGTTCAAAAATTCGTGATTTTGGTTAAGTTAGATTGATTTTCTTAGATTTTTAAGTGCCAGAAACTTAAGGAAATCAATCTAATTATAAATTAAATTTTAAATCATGAAAAAGTTCATTTTTTTCTTCGCTATTTTGGCTGCCGCTTTTATGGCTAATAGCCAGACTGTCCGTATCAATGACAGTATTTTTATTACTGTCAATTTTGAGAATACCGACCTGAGCGCTGTTCGCGCATGGGAAGGTTTGCATATCTCAGAAAAGCCAATGAGAACTGAAGTTGGTCTGAGTAACATTTCCATTGGTCCTATGTATTTATCGGTATACGGTGAATTCATCGAGGATTATTTTAGGCCGAAATTGGCCTGGGTCGATGTTCCTGACGGTTATGTTGATAAATTTCCGAGTAGGATATTTTCAAGTGGTAACCGCTTGAATGTTTCCCAGGTTTGTGGAAACACGGTTTTCTTACGGTCCTTTTACGGGTTATTGTCAAAAATGATGGGAAGAAGCGGTTGGCAGATTCAGAGTATAACAGAAAAAGTAGATCAACTTGGTCAGGCATATACAATCAATAAGACACACAAAAATGTTGACCGGTTCGTTTTTCCAGGTCAAGAAGATCTGGCATTACGAGGAAAAAGATAAAAAGAAATAAAAAACCAGCCAGCGCGACTTTGTCCCGCTGGCTGTTTTTGTTTAAATTTCTTTTACACCTTCTATGATGATAGTTTTTTCACCGTTACGAATAGAAACTTTTCCAGCGATGGCAACACATTTTTCTGGAACTAAAGTTTCAAGTGAAGCTTGAAATAATCTTGGGAAAGCCACAGCTTCTATTGAATCAGTTAAATCAGTAATTTTAAGAAAAGCCATACGTTCGTTATTTTTTGTAATTACTTGCCTAACAGTTTCTATAATTCCGCCAATAGTTATTGGCATACCGTTTCCAAGATCTGATTTAATTTTTTTAATATTAGTATCTTTTGTTTCTAATTTTTCACGAACTCTATCTAATGGATGTCCGGAAACATATAAACCTAGCAATTCTTTTTCCCATGATAATTTTTCTGTTTGAGATGCATCTGGTGCTTCTTTTAATTTGAAATTTGGTTTTTCTTCTATTGGTAATGCACCAAAAAGAGAAACCTGATTTGCTGCTTGTTTTGAACCTTCTTTATTATAGGCAAGCATATCTTCAAGATTAAATAGAAGTGTTCCACGTTCATCAAACTCATCCATTGAACCAGATTTAATTAAAGCTTCCATACTTTTTTTATTTAAATTTTTATGCTTAATTCTGTCTAGAAAATCAGTAATAGATCTAAACTTATCATTTTGTTTTCTTTCTAAAATAATAGCATCAGAGATATCTGTTCCAAGATTTTTAATAGTATAAAGTCCAAATCTTATTTTTCTTTGGCCGTTCGAAGCCTTTGGCATAGTAGGCTCACTTTTATTATTATTTCTAATAACAGTAAATTTTCCAAAACTTTCATTTATATTTGGAGGTAAAACTGGAATTTTCATGTGTTTACATTCACCAATAATTTCTGAAATTTTTTCTACATCGCCAGATTCTGCTGTTAGAATAGCAGTCATATATTCTACTGGATAGTTAGCTTTCATATAAGCAGTTTGATAAGCAACCATTCCATAACTTGCAGCATGGGCTTTGTTAAATCCATAAGCCTGAAATGGCTCGAATAGTTTCCAAAGTTTTTCAGCAAATTCTTCTGTCTGGCCGTTTGTCACAATTCCTTTTGTGAATTTACTATACTGCGCTGCCATTTCTTTTGGAATTTTTTTACCCACAGCTTTTCTAAATTTATCAGCTTCTTCCCAATTATAGCCAGCCATTTCTAAAGCACAAAAAAGTAAATCATCCTGATAAACTATCAAGCCATAAGATTCTTTTAAAAAATGTTCCATTCTTGGGTCTAAGTATTTAACTAAATGCGGATTATGTTTACGTTTTATATATTCAGGAATTGATTCCATTGGTCCAGGACGATAAAGAGCAACCATTGCATTAATATCATGAATAGAACTTGGTTTTAATTCTTTTAAATATCTAGTGATACCAGAACCATTTAATTGAAACAAACCTTCTGTTTGTCCGTCAGCTAAAAGTTTAAAAGTTTTTTTGTCATTTAATGGAATTTTAGCTATGTCTATATTTATGTTGTAAAATCTTTTTACTAAACTTACTGCGTCTCCTAATATAGCCAAGTTTCTGATGCCCAGAAAATCAAATTTTAATAATCCAGCATCTTCAATGCTATACATGTCATATTGAGTAATTACTTTTCCGCCTTTTGGATCATATTGAACTGGCGTATATTCGTAAATTGGTTTTGGTGCTATAACAACTCCAGCAGCATGAACAGAAATATGCCTAACACAGCCTTCTAGTTTTTTTGCTAAGTCTATTATTTCTTTTGTATCTTTTTCTTTTTCATATGCTTCTTTTAGTTCTGGCACGATTTCCATCGCATGATCTAAAGTCATTGGCATACCTTGAGAACCCATTGGAATCATTTTTGAAATTCTATCTCCAATTGAATATGGATAGGCGAGCGCACGTGCTACATCGCGAACAGCACCACGAGCCATCATTGTTCCAAAAGTTCCAATTTGCGCGACTTTGTCTTCACCGTATTTCTTTTTTGTATATTCGATCATTTCGTCTCGTCTGTTATCAGCAAAATCCATATCGATATCTGGTGGAGATGGTCTGTATGGATTTAAAAATCTTTCAAATGGTAATTTGTATTCTATTGGATTTACATTTGTAATTCCTAAAAGAAAAGTAACCATAGAACCAGCAACAGAACCTCTAATAGTAGTTAAGATGTTACTTTCTTTTGCATAACGTAATAAATCTCCTACAACTAGAAAATATGGCGCATAGCCTTTATCAAAAATTATTTTTAACTCATATTCTACACGTTCTCTTATTTCTGGTGTTTCTTTCAATTCTCTAAACTTAAAGCCTTGATAAGTAAGCTCACGAAGCTTTTCGTTATATGTTTTACCCGATTCTATTTTATAGTCTGGAAAAACCCATTTTCCAAGCTCTAATTCTAAGTTACACATATTTGCAACTTTTGATGTATTAGAAATTGCTTCAGGTATATCTTTAAAAATTTCTAAAGCTTCTTTTGGAGTTACAAAAGAATAATCTTCATCACCGAAAGAAAATTTATTTTCGTCTTTTATATCAGAATTAGTTTGAATAGCTAAAAGAGTTTCGTGAGCTTTTGAATCTCCAGAGCAAGAATAGTGTGAATCAAAAGTTGCAACAAGCGGAATATCAAATTTTTTGCTCATTTTTTTTAAACCTTCTCGTGCTATGTTGTATTCTGGAAAAGATTTACTTTCTTTCATAATTTCTAAAAAGTAATTTTCTTTCCCAAAAATTTCTATATGTTCTTTTATTATTTCTTCCGCTTTTTCTTCGTTTTCACTTGCTAATGCTTTTGCCAATTCTCCACCTGGGCAACCAGATAGACAAATTATTCCATCAGAATATTTTCGTAAAATTTCTTTGTCCATTCTTGGTTTATAATAAAAACCTTCTAAGTTAGAAATAGAAACAAGCCTGATTAAATTTTTATAACCAGTTTCATTTTTTGCAAGTAAAGTTAAATGATATCTTTTGTTATCTATATTTGGTTCTTTGTCTAATCTTGTTCGTTCTGCGATATATGCTTCAACTCCGATGATTGGTTTTATCCCTTCTTTTTTTGCTAATTTATAAAATTCAATTGCGCCATACATATTTCCATGATCAGTAATTGCAAGTGCCGGCATTTCAAAATCTTTTGCTATTTTTATTAAATCTATAGGCTTAGAAAGCCCATCTAAAAGACTGTAATGCGAATGTGTATGTAAATGTATAAAATTTAATTTCATATAATATATGAGTGTGTACTTGCCCCGTAGCAAATGCGGAGCATTTTGCTTCTGGGGTGAAGATGTACGAATTTTGAAGCCATTTTATCAATAATAGCATAAAAAAGTTATTAAAAAAATTCAGCATAAAAAGACTTGACTTTTTACTTGAATTTGGTATAGTTAGACCGTATATCTAATATTTGTCAATTAAATAAATTAACTTAAAAATAAAGGAGACTTTACATGAAGACAAAGAAAACCGCATTTTTGATAGCTATCATGATGGTGGTTATCAGCTTCTTTGTGCCGGAAGTTGTGCAGGCACAGTATGGAGGAGATCCAAACACTACTCAGCCGGCTGATGGTGAAAAAACCGACGGTGGTTCTGGTGGATATACTCTCACTGGCTTTCCGTTGGAATTTTACGGGACGATCCGCCGGCCGTTTAACATTGGTTTTGGTGTTCAGTTGTCAAACGGGACTCCAAAACACCTGATGACCGCTATGGCTGATGTCGGAATCAATTTCCGTGGAAAGCAATTTGCCGGTATTCGTGCCATGTATTACCCGACCTTCTGGTTCGGGGTAGGTTTGTCCGAGTATATTACTTTCGGGCAGAACATGGATGTGGGCCAAGGTGTTCCTACTGGTGATCTCTTCGGTTTTGCCTTCATGTCAAAGAACACGTTCAATCTTGAA
>JBDRFV010000030.1:0-3847 GCA_043818335.1 Patescibacteria group bacterium | reverse complement strand
ATTAGAAAAAAGAAAAAAAGAATTAGTAATCCAAAAAGAGATACAAGACGAACTTTTAGATAAAAATCTAGACGAAATAAAAAACAAAGAAATAAAAATAAAAGGAAAAGCAAATGAAAAGGGAAGTCTCTTTTCTGCTATCAAGCAAAAAGAAATAATAGACGAATTAAAAAAAGAACATAGAATAAATATAAAAGAAGAATTTATTATATTAGATAAACCAATCAAAGAAATAGGTGAATTTGAAATTCCAATTAAAATAAAAAATAAAACTTCTTCTTTTAAACTAATAGTAGAAAAAATATAAATAAAAAAGAGCCCAAAACCGTTGTTGGTTAAGGGCTCCAAAGAGTTTTGATACAAGCAGTTTTGCTACTTGGGCGGACTCGAACCGCAATATACTGATATAGCAAGGAATAAGGTTGCCTTGTTACTCATTTCTGAAACAACAAGAGTTACTCCACAATCAGCAGCCTTGCCAGGCACTACCCCTCCTTCGGCCATCTTACAAAACTCAATCGTTTGGGTATATTATAACCTATATTAATATAAAAGTCAAGCAAATAAAAAGTCCCAATAAATTTTGGGATTTTTTATTTATATTTTAGATTACATTACATTACACTAACAGTCTTTTTTACTAAAGTTTTATTATTAAAAGAAACTTTTCTTTTAGTCCCAAATTTTACAGTACCTGATTTTAAAGCAAAAAGGGTATGATCTTTTCCCATTCCAATATTTTTTCCAGCCAATATAACTGTGCCTCTTTGACGAATTATAATAGAACCAGCTTGGGCTTTTTGACCATCTGTAAGTTTTGTACCAAGATACTTTGGATTAGAATCTCTTAAGTTTTTCGCTGTACCGCCGGCTTTCCTATGTGCCATATTGTTTTTATATTATTTTTCTTAATAATTATTAATAAAGTATGTTAAAATTAAACTTAATTAATGTCATAAGAGTATATACAATTTCATGAAAAAAATCAAGCATTTTATAGACAGCGATAAAGGTAAGGATATTCTAACTGTTCTTATTGTAATCTTAGTAGGACTAGGTTCATTTCAATTAGGTAGATTATCTAAGGAAAACGTTTCAAACGACCTTAAAATCGATTATAAAGGCCTAGAAGCTAGTGTAATTACCCCAACAATCAATAAATCAGCTAACATTAGCACTGCCCCAAAAACAACCCAAAATAGCAGTTCAGGGGAGTATTTTGCCTCAAACAGAGGAAGTAAATATTATCCATTAAATTGCTCCGCTGGAAAAAGTATTAAAGATGAAAATAAAATTTATTTTCTAAGTGCTGAGATCGCAGAAAAAGCTGGCTATGAACTCTCTTCTGCGTGTGAATAAAAAAGCGTCTTATTTTGAAGGGAAGATGGGTATTTAAGTTTAAGTAGTACGTCGCACAATATATCTTTCCGACATAGCAATAACTAAATATAAGGCAAACAACACATTAAAACAAAAAAAGCCCAAACTATCTCAGCTTGGCTTTTCTTCTTGTTTTACTTTATTTTATATTTAATTTGTTTTTATATTATTTATATTTAAACTTGGTGCAGATTCTTCCATCTCAGTTGGCTGACCATCTCGAATTCTTTCCATATTATTTACAAAAGATGCCCAAAGAAGATCTTTAAAAACTTTTTCCCAAACATAATTAGCTGGTTTCTTTAAATAATCATCCCAGACATTTCTACTTTGACTACTTACATAATTAATATTATCTTGAGCTTCAGGACTTTCCACAACAGATCTTATACTAATTCTAAAATAACTTAACACTAAAATTAATATAAAACCTAAAATTAAAATACCAATAAGACTTATGCCTCCTCTTTTTTTATTGTTTTTTATATTTAAAATTTTCATATTAAATTAAAAAATCAAAACTTTAAGTGAAAACACTCTGAAAAGCATGAACTATCCAATTAAATACTCCACTTATAGTTACATGGAAATAACTCAGTAAAAATACTACTACTATTATTATAAGAATTAATTTCAAGAAACCTCCTCTTTTATTTTTAAATTTTAATTTACTCATATTTATATTTTAACATATTTATTTTGGCAAATAAAGCATTGGGTTTAAATAAGCATCTGTTGGAGCCATTGGTATTCTATAAGTTTCTCCTGGACAAAGAGTACTTGGTCTTGTTGTCATTTCAGCTACTTTGGCTACATATACAGAAAAATGTAGGTGTGGCCCTGTACTATGTCCGGTATTACCAGAATATCCTATTACTTCACCTTTTTTTACTTTTTGACCTTCTTTAACTTTAATTAATGAAAGATGGGCATAAGTAGTTGCTAGTCCATTGTTATGTTTTATAAATATAAATTTACCAAAAGAAGTTTTATAAAAACAAGTAGCATCTGTGTCACCAATTCCTTTTACTGTTCCATCAGATGCAGCTTTAACTGGAGTACCTACTGCTGCCTTAAAATCAGTCCCATTATGAAATCCAGCAACGCCACCAAGTGTTCTTGGGCCAAAAGGAGAAGTAACATAAATATAATCCAGAGGCCAAGATAAAGATCCTTTTCCAGGTAAAGAAGAAGGATCAAGAATAAATTTCAACTGAGATTCATAATCTGTTATTTCTTTTTCAAAAGCTATTTTTTTTACTAATCTATCTTGTAATAATTTCTGATAAGCACTTTCACTATTTTTTGTTTGTGATAATAATTTATTTTTTTCTTTAGTATTTTGATCTACTATTTTTTTCTGATCTGCCAATTTATTTTTCAAAACAACTAATTCATTTCGAGCATCAGTTGTTTCTACTCTTGTATCTTCTAAATCTACTTTTATTAATCTTAATTCACTAATTCTTTCTCGAATTTTTTCCCTAACAAATATAATACTATCTATATCATTCCAAATATCTGTAAAATTATTTTTAGAAAGTAACACTTCTATTAAATCATATTCTTCAAATTCACTAATTTTTCTTATATCTAAAGTAATAGCTTGTATATCATTAGAAATAGAATCTTCTTTTGTTAATATTTGAGAACTTAAACCCTTAATAATTAAATTAGTTTTATCTATTTTATCTTGAGTAATAGCAATATCTGCGTTTAATTTTTTTCTAGTTATATCAAGCTCTTTTATAGAACCAGCAAGAGAACTTTTTTGTTTACTTAAACTAGTTAACTCATTCTGATATGATTTAATTTCTGCTTCTAATTTTGCAATATCAGAATTTTTTTGACTAATTTTATCATTTAATTCCTGAGCCGTCTGAGCATTAGAAAAAACTAGTGGAATTATAAGTAAAATTCCTACTAATAAAAAACTAAATCCCCTTTTGTAATCTTGAAATAGTTTCATTTTTTCCTAAAATTTCTGCAATTATGAAAGGATCTGGTGATTTGTCAAGACCAGACAATACATAACGCACGGGATGTAATAACTCTCCCCTACTTTCTAAATTATTAGCAACTTCTAATAATGCTTCTTTTATATTATTCTGTTCAAAATTGTTTTCATTTATTTTTTCTAGCGCGCTAATAGCAAGTTTTAAATTCTCAGAAATTTTTTCTGAATTTATATTTTTATAAATTAATTTTTCTTTATTTATATCAGGTTGTTTTAAAAAGAAATCAAACTCCCCTGCTTCTAACATATTTTTTATATCACTAAATTTAGAAATTCTTTCTGAAATAATTGGAATTAATTTTTCTATTTTTAAGTTATCTGGCAAATATTTAAATATATTATTTTTTAATTCTTCTGGATTCGTTTCTACAAGTTTTTTAATATATTCTTTATTAATCCAATCTAATTTTTCTGGATTAAATATCGCTGGAGATTTTTGAACTTTTTTAA
>JBDRFV010000029.1:0-15759 GCA_043818335.1 Patescibacteria group bacterium | reverse complement strand
TTTTTGCAAGAATTACAGAGCATTTACGATTTCGGCTGGAGAAGTAATGTCTTTATTGTAGATGACAATTTTATCAGCAATAAAGCAAAAACCAAAGAGTTGCTGAAAGAGCTAATCCCTTGGATGAAAGAAAGAAAGTATCCATTTAAGTTCATAATCCAAGCTAGTATTAATCTAGCTGAAGATGACGAACTTCTTTATTTGATGAAAGAAGCTAATTTCATTAAAGCTTTTGTGGGACTAGAAAGTCCCAGTAACGAAAGTTTGAAATACTGTGGAAAAATGCAAAATGTTGGCAAAGACATCCCAGCTGCAGTTAAAAAAATCCACAGTTACGGAATCCAAGTTATGGCTGGGTTTATTGTCGGTTTTGATACTGACACTGAAGAGATTTTTACTCTTCAGGAAAAATTCATTCAGAAAATTAAGGTAGTTAAAGCGATGATCGGACCACTTGTTGCAGCACCACTAACTCCCCTAACTGCAAAATTAGAAAGGGAGAATAGACTAACTGGAGACACTACAGGTGTGAATGATGACACTGGGATTAACTTCATTCCTAAAATGGGATTAGAAAACCTACTCTCTGGATACAAGCGTTTGAAAAGAAATGTTTATAGAAGGAAGTATTACTATAGAAGAATTCATGCTTTTTTGAAAGACTACAAGTATTCTGCTCGTGGAGGAAACAATCTTTCTTGGGAAAAATTCATGGCTTTCCTAAAGACTATACTCTACATCGGGATTTTTTCCGGTGATTCTCCTTACTACTGGAGACTGGTTATATATACAGTCTTCAGAAAGACTAAATCTTTTTCTACTGTTCTTGAAATGGCAGTAGAAAGAAGATATCTGGCAAAAAGTTAAAATTTAAAACGGGAATAAGTTCCCGTTTTTTTATTTATATTTTTTATCCTTTTTATTCTGTAGTCTTACCGTTAAAGTGCTCTTTCTGTGCTTCTGCTTCTTCTTTCGTTTTTCTAATTACCCCATCCTGATGTTCTGCCGGAGAATAAATAGTATATAATTTTAACTTTTCTGTATCAGAAGTATTAACAACATTGTGTTCCGCACCAGCTGGAACAATAGTGGCATCGCCGTCTTTTACCTCATATTCATTACCGTCAATAAAAACTTTCCCCTGCCCAGCTTCAAATCTAAAAAACTGATCGTGATCTTCATGAACTTCCATCCCAATTTCTTCTTTTGGTAGTAAACTCATTAGAACCAACTGACTATATTTTGATGTATATAAAACTTTTCTAAAATTTTCATTTTCCAAAGTATCTTTTTCAATATTTGTTTTGTATCCTTTTTTCATAATTTTAATTCTTTAATTATATCTAATTATAACATATAAAAATATATAAACATTCATAAATAAAAAACCGGTAACTCGTTGAAAAGTACCGGTCTAATAAAAATACATCAAAAATTAAAAGCTAAGGGCTCTTGATTTCTTCTACTTTATACATGGCCACGGCAACGAATTGCGCTATTATTATATTAATAATAAGTATACTTAAATTAATATTTAGCAATAATTGCCAAAGTGAAAGACAAAAGAAAATATCTTCCGAAAAAGTTTTATTGGCATAAATAGTTGATTTAATTATGCAAATAAAACCAACAGCGACAGAAACTAAAAGAGAAATCAGCCTGTGCCCAAAAAAAGTTTTAGCTAGAGTTTTGCCAATCCATTTATACCCCATGTAAACAAAACCCCAACCCAAAAATGCTGAGAGTCCACAGATAACAACAGTTATCAATAAAAAAAATGTGTTATTCATGATATAAGATTTAGTTAGTAAAAAACAATTTATTTAATTAAATCATACTACTAATTAAAAATAAAACAACCAAGTTTTTACTTGATTGTTTTATTGTTAGTTTTTCTATTTTTTCTTTCTCTTTGTAGTGGCTTTATTTGCAATCATAATTCTCTTTGTTACAAGTCTTTTTTTTGTTTTATGTGAATGTCTTGATTTCTTTTTAGGACTTAATGTTGTTCCTCTTTTTGCCATAAATTTTTTATTAAATTAAATTATTAAAGTAAATATATTATACTCAAAATCAAAAAATAAGCTAGTTTCTAAATTAACCTACAAAAGTTAAAGCTGTTCCAATTTGATCTCCTCGGCCAGTTCTACCAATTCTATGCACATAATCTTCATAGGTAGCCGGCACATCAAAATTAATAACATGACTTACATTTGGAATATTAAGTCCCCTAGCAGCAACATCAGTTGCAACAAGAATCTGACTTTGATTTTCTTTAAAAGCTTTTAGCGATCTTTGGCGTTGTGGTTGGCTTTTATTTCCATGAATAGACTCTGATTTAAATCCTCTTTTAATTAAATCTTTTGAAAGTCTTTCAACTCCATGTTTTGTACGTCCAAAAATTAAAACTTTAAAAAATTCTTTTTTAGATAATAAACATTCTAGAGAGTCTAATTTATCTTCGCCTCTTTGTAAACGCACAATATCTTGTTCAACATTTTGCGCTGTATCACCTGTTTTGACTGATATTTTTTCTGGATTAACTAAAAATTCTTTAATTAATTTATCTATCTCACTTGAAATAGTAGCAGAAAAAAATAAAGTCTGACGATTTGGTGCCATATTAGCCATAAGAAATCGCATATCATTTACGAATCCCATATCAAGCATTCTATCTGCCTCGTCTAGAACAATAGTTCTAAACTGTGATAAATTTATAACTTTTCTATCAACTAGATCTCTCAATCTTCCTGGTGTGCCTATTATAAAATTATTTGGGCGACGTAAATTAGAAATTTGATTTTTAATTCCCATACCACCAACACAACATACAGAAAAAATTTTTAACTCTCCCCTGAAATCAAAAAACTCTTGATTTATCTGCATTGCTAATTCTCTTGTTGGAACTATTATTAAAACTTTTTCTTGATGATTATTAAAAACCTTATCAAGTAAAGGAATAATAAAAGCTGCAGTTTTTCCAGTTCCTGTATTTGCAACACCTACAACATCACGACCATCAAGAACAAACGGGATAATTCTATCCTGAATTGGAGTTGGGTTTATAAAACCTTTTTTTATAACATTAATTTTTAAAATATCTGCAACCTTAAAATCAGCAAATTTATTTTTTGGAATATAAGGCGCTGATTCAATAATTGGATTCGCTTTGCAAACAAATTTAGAATGATGAATTTTACTTCCACCACTAAAACGCGCTTTAGGTTTTCCACCACCGCGAAAATTACTTCTTTTACCACCGCCAAGGCGGGGTGAACCAGAAAAAGCTGGCTTACCAAAGCGAGAGCTTCGGTTATTATTTTTCTTATACATATTTTTTACCAGTCTATAATTTTATTAAAAGTAAGACGGACTGGATACTTGTCCCTTCAGTTTTCATAAAGACTATCACAAGGGATAAGCGTTATATGTAAGCGTTTTAAAACGCAGGAAAACCAATGAGAATACAACTTACCAAGTAAGTATATAACTATTTAATAAATTTGTCAACTAAAAATAATCTAAATAAAAAAGGAGTCGCAATAAATTGCAACTCCTTAAATTTCTTTAACCCGTCATTAACGACTGCGGCCGGTCGCAAGACCGATACGCACGTCCTTGTTATGTCCGGACATGCCACCACAATGAGTGGAAGCGCATGATACCATCACGTTAATGATCAGAGCAGCTAAGGCTGCCCATAAAACTGTCTTGATATAGGTTTTCATTTTTTTATTTTTTAGATTATTATTAAAAAAATTAATTGGTCATCTTAATCTCCATAAAGAAACAAAGATGACCAATCAAATATTCATATTTAATCTAAAAACAAAATGATTTAAAGAACTTCAGCTGTGTATATAATATCATATTAGTTTACAAAAGTCAAGTAATATGTCATAAAAAATAACAATAAAAAAATCCTTATAAATAAAGGCTAAATAAAAAAGCTTGGATTAGAATCCAAGCTTTTTGCGTCTTTTGACGCTTTTATCTTTTAATAACTTTCTGACGAAAAGTTTCTCCGTAGTCAGTTATAATTTTTAATATATATATTCCGGCAGGTAGACCGGACATATTGATCTTTTCCTTTTTTCCGAACATGATAAGTTGTCCGGTTATGTCAAAAAGTTCAAACTCAAATTCCCTTCCCGCTGTTTCGATATATAGAAAATCAAAAACGGGATTCGGGTAGATTTTAATACCTAAATAATTTATTTTTTCTGTTGCCGTAAGATATACAGTATCAGAATGTTGATAAATTATAGTATCAAAATAATAAGAACAAACAGTATCAGAAATGAAAAAAGAATAATCAACCACAGCACTATCACAATGATAAACTGTAATAATATTTGAATCACTTTGATATATTGACCAGATTGTAACATTATCAACAAACATACTGTCTGTTGTAGTAATAATCATATTGACTATTGTGTCAGCCGAAACCAAAACAATAGTATCAATAAATTCATGAGTTACACTATAAACCCACGAAGTATCCAAAATTGTTTCAGAATAAGTATAATCTGAACAGGATAACTTCAGGACCCAATAATCTCGGAGCCCGTGATTACCAGATATATCACCATTATTGGAATTAGTATATCCAGCTACAATATATCCGCCGTCTGTTGTCTGCTGAATGGAAGTAGCCTTGTCTTCAAGACTTCCTCCCAAACTTTTCTGCCATACTAATGTTCCAGCAGAATTTAGTTTAATTATCCAGTAATCATAACTTCCATGATTATCTGAAACATCGCCGTTGTTTGAATTTGACCATCCAGCAATAATATATCCGCCATCTGTGGTTTGTTGAATTGAGGTTGCTTCATCTTGTGCTGTTCCTCCTAAGCATTTCTGCCAGATCAGAGAACCCACAGAATCTACTTTTGTAATCCAACAATCACTGCTTCCGTGATTACCAGAAACATTAAAGTTATTGGAATTAGTCGTGCCAGCGACTATATAGCCCCCATCAACTGTTTCTTTCACAAAATATGCATAATCTGACCCTGTTCCTCCCAAACATTTCTGCCATATTAATGTTCCGACAGAATTAATTTTAATAATCCAGAAATCTTTCAAAATATTATGATTCCCAGACACATCCCCGTCATTCGAACAAGTATATCCAGCTACAATATAGCCTTCATCAGTGGTTTGCTGTATCGAGTAGGCTTTATCTTCTCCCGTGCCTCCCAAACATTTCTGCCATATTAATGTTCCAACAGAATTAATTTTAATAATCCAGTAATCTTGTACACCATGATTACCAGACACATCGCCATCGTTCGAAAACGAATATCCAGCAACAATATATCCACCATCAATAGTCTGTTGGACTGAATATGCTTTATCCTCACCGGTTCCACCAAAACATTTCTGCCAAATTAATGTTCCAGCAGAATCAAGTTTTGTTATCCAATAATCACTGCCTCCGTGATTACCTGTTACGTCACCGTTATTCGAGAGCGAATATCCAGCAACGACATATCCGCCATCTGTGGTTTGTTGGATTGAAGTGGCTTCATCATATCCGGTTCCACCCAAACACTTCTGCCATTCAATAAACCCAATTGGGTTTATTTTTACAACCCAGTAATCCTGTAAGCCGTGGCTACCAGGTGCAGAATAGGTAGACCCTGCAATAACATATCCACCGTCGGTGGTTTGTTGGATTGAATACGCAAAATCAGGCGTACTCCCGCCAATACATTTCTGCCACTCAATTGACGGCTGAGCAAAAGAAGAAAAGCTGCTTAAAAAAAATAGGCAACTTAACGCTACTATTTTTAAAGTCCCTGAGCTAAGACTTTTAGGTATAACAAACAGTTTTTTTAGCATTATTTAATATTTAAAAGTTAAACATATAAGATTTTCCAAATCTCTAATATTTAATAAAAAACTCAGAAAATCTTACATGTCAAAAACCTTAAAATATAGTATTTCAAAAATCACATCTACTTGAATAGTAAAACTATTTAGGCAATTTGTCAAATTTAATAAAAATAGCCCACATCAAAAGAGGTGGGCTATAATAATTATATATTTTACTCTGGTTGTATTCTTACAACCATTTTTTTCAAAATAAGTTTCTCTTCAGTTGCCTGACAACAGGCAATGAACTTATAAACTATTTCCTTAAATTCTTTCACCTGCTCTATTAACATATATGAAAAAAATTCAGGTGGCTCGCTAAACTTAAAGCCCAGCGAACTCCAATAATTTAAATAAATAGGCCCTGAAGAGTCAGGGACAATGTAACCACCGTTACCCTGAATCTTATTTACATAAAAAATTCCATCTAGATCATTTTTATGTATATACACATAAAAATAATCCGCACATGAAAAATATTCAATGGAACTTTTTAAAGTTCCCACCCTGAAACCTTTGTTCTTGAAAAACTGAACATAGGTTTTTTCTTTTAACTCCTGCGGAAAGAAACCATAACTGAAAGCCGGCTGACTTTCTTCTAAAGTATCAACCTTAATCCAATCAGGTTCGAAATACTGAACCACACCAGCTTTCTCGGTGAACATAAAACTGTTCTCCGAAAATAAATTTTCTATATCAGTTTCCTGTGCAAACACAGGAGAAGAAAATAAGTAGCAAAAAGCTACCAAAATGAGAACCGGGAGGAACCAGAAATTTTTCATCTTTATATTGTTTTTAATGAATAATTTATTTTTAAGAACTTAACTAAATAGATAATAACACAATATATATAAAAAAACAAGGGTTATTGATTTTATTAAATACCCAAACAAAAAACCCACAAATTAGTGGGTCTTTTGTTTAAATACATGTATTTATCACAAATTCACGATTATGCACGAGATACTTGTGTAGCTGCTGGTCCTTTTTCACTTTCAACAACTTCAAAAGAAACGGCATCGCCTTCTTTCAATTCGTCAAATGTAACACCAACAAGTTCTTTTGAATGAAAGAAAAGATCTTTAGCTTCACCTTCGCGAGCTATAAATCCAAATCCTTTATCCGTAAGAGTTTTGATTGTTCCTGTCATACGATTTTTTTATTATTTTTATATTTTATTTGAAACCTCGACGTTGTTTCTGTGCCTAAGCACAATACTATCATAGCATATATATTTAATATAGCTAGATAAATTAATTAAAATTTTAAATAGCCTGGAATATAGCCCATACTACATAAGCAATATATAATCCAATCATAACTATTCCTGAAAATTTTCCAATTTTCCATTTCCGTACAATTAGTAAAGATAAAATAGCAATAACAGTAGCAAAGAGAAGTATTATAGAACTCTTAAGATTTTCATTTGCCACAGTAATTATTTTTCCGCTAAATCCAAGTATTAATAACCATGGCAAACCTAATCCAATTAAAATATCAAAAATATTAGATCCGATAGCATTAGAAATCGCCATACCACCTCTTCCCTGTTTAGCTACAATAATTGAAGACATTAGATCAGGAACACTTGTACCAACAGCCAAAACAGTTAATCCAATAATTACAGCTGGAATATGCAAAGCCCCCGCAAGAACAACAGCACTCTCAACTAAAACCCAACTAAGACCAGCTATTATTGCTATTGATATTCCAAAAACCCACCAATAATATTTTGGATTTGGAAAAATAAAATCTAGTATTTTTTCTAAAAAAGAAACAACCTGCCCAAAAATATTTTTCTTTTTTTCACTTTTATCAATAGATTTTTCTAAATCTTTTATTATATCTTTTGACTCTTCTTTATATGGCAATATTTTTCTCCATTTCATAACAGCAAAAATATAAATAATATATAAAATTACAAAAATAGCAGCTTCTTTAAAACTTATAACACCATCCATGAAAGAAAAAATAAGAAGAATAATACTTAAAGAATAAAAAATTACATCTCTAATTACCGGTTGCCACGCAATAAAAGCTTTTTTTACTAAAGCAGAAGCTCCAATAATAACTAAAATATTAAAAAGCGCTGAACCTACAATAGTTCCGGCACCAATTGCCTCATTGCCAGGTTTAAAAAGTGCCATAAAAGAAACAAACAATTCTGGAGCACTTGATCCAATTGCCATAAATGTCGCTCCAGCCATATCAGAATTCATTTTTAATTTATTAGCTATTCTATCAAGAGAATCAACAAAATAACGATCACAAACAACCGCTAATAAATAAAAAGAAATTATAAGAAAAATAATATTTAATAAAATAATCATGCTAACTATTTTTTATTTACTATCAAAAGAATCAGGACATTCTCCATTATAAAACTCTTCTATAGAACATTCTAAGCTATTTTTAAAAATACAAACAGAATTAGAATTAGATAACTCTCCACCTAACCAAACACAATATTCTTGGTCAATAGTATCAAGACCAGTTGTTTTTAATCCACCAACAGGGCAATCGCCATGGAACAACGCCCATTCTTCACAAGCTCTATTGTCTTCAAAATAACATAATCCATACTCTCCACCATCACCTCTTTTTTTAATAATTAAATTTCCACCAAGTTTTAAACAATTATCTGAAGCTGGATTTGCAATTCTAGTTGGAGTTTGATTATTATCTTCTATTTGTACTTCTAAATTATTAATAACATTTTCTGTAAGAAAATCTTTTTGTGCAGATCTTTGATAGAAATAAAAAATACCAACAGCAATTAATACTGTAACAATAATTATAATTAATGTTTTTTTCATGTTTTAATTATATCATGATAGTTCGTAATCTCTAAAAATACTAATTTGAAAAGACAAGCTAAGAACTATAAGATTGAAATATAACTCAAACAAAGTGGACACAACACAATAAATTGTGTTGTGTCAAGGATGAGAAAGTCCGCTATTCCCACTGAAATGTTTCATCATTGAAATACGAAAATTTTATGTAGGCACAATCTTCTCCTTGCGGGCAATCTGGTTCGAATCTTGAACACTGAGAATACCCCTCCCCCGGATCAGCGCATTCTATGCATATACCATATGCCCCCTTTACGCATTTTGTATGAATTACAGTGGGGCCAGGATCTGGTGGTATATTCACGCAGGCTCCGCCTTTACACGTCGTGCCTTCAACTTCACTCCAACAATTAAAAAATTCAACCCCTAAATAATTTCTGTCTTCATCGGGGTCCCTTTTTGCCCAAATATCGTCGCCATATTCGGTGGTACAGCTAAACTCAACCAAATCTCCACCCATGCCATTTGGCCCTCTGCAATAATCTTCTGTGGGTACCTTTTTTTGATCATAATAATCGAACCACTCCTCTTGTTTGCCGCCGAAAGAAACACTACCTTTTTCAAAAATTCTGTTTCCGCCATCGGTGTCATAGCAACCAGTTTGAGGTATTTCCGGTTTTAGAGGTACAGGTTTGCATTCTTCTATGACAAACGTGCCGGATGCTTCTTCTGTTGTTCCTTCCAATGATTCAACATTTAAAGAATATAAATAACTACCCGGGGTGAGTATAATCGGTTCTGTTGCAAACTTTCCTGTTGAATTATCTAATGATGCAATTATTTCCTGATTAGCTGTAGAAAAGATTATCTTTGAGATACCTTCCATTTCTCCATAGATAGTGCCTTTCGCGTAAACTGAGCCATTATTACAATCTTTTACAATCTCAAGGCCAACTTCTTCAACACACTTTTTTACATTAAATACAGTTGATAAATTTGGTGCTCTATAATAAAAATCATCACCATGTCTTGACTCAAGCATGAGATCGTAAGAATATCCTCCTGCAGGTAATTCTATTTCAGCAGATAATTCACCTGTTTCCTGATTTAAATTTAACGAAGCAAAAATGGGATTTTCGTAATCTTCAAAATCTCTAAAGCGCAATATTTCTGAATCAACTAAATTATTTATGTTTTGCACCTGTCCGGTAAATTTAATTTTTTTGCCGCATATGCCGGTGTTTATATTCATACTTGTAATTGCTTTCTCCGTGCAGATAAGTTTTGATTTGTGTTCTAACTCAATCTCTCCGGAAAATACTTTACCACCAAATACTTTATCATGAAGAGAAAATGTATCATGGCTATAATCATACGAGATATCCAAATTTACTTGAACTACTTGGTCTTCTCCTTCTTTCATACAATAAAACTCCTGCTCTGAACTGAATTCATCATTTTCAAATGGTATATTTTCTCCTTCTATTTTACTAATCCATCGCGGACTGATATTACCCTGCCTATCATCTGCGCCATCTGTCCCTTTTGCTCTAAAACCTAAATAACTTACTTCAGGATTATTTTCTGAAATAAGCTGATATGGATCAACACCTGTTTCTTTTGGTGGAAGGACCAATGTTTCTTTTTTATTAGTAATAGATATGGGTAAAGTAAATGTTTCACCTGTTTTTTTTTCACCAAGATGGTCTTGGAGTCTGTTTGAAATAAACAATCCTTCACCAACCCAAACATAACTAAAATGTTCAATTTCTCCTGTTATTGTAGTGGTTTCTGTTACTTCGTCTATTGTCACTTTGGTGTTATTAACTATATTGTAATTTTCATCATCAAGATGAAACATCATTGGGATATTTTGCTCTCCAATGTCTTGTCTTACAGAAATACTTACTGGCTGATCAAATTTTATACCAGCAGGCTCCAATTTATAAACTAATTTATCATCTTCTACACGCGTAATACTTATATCTTCTAGGGATAAATTTTTCGGTAACAAGTCTTGTGGAATTTTAAGTGTCACTTGTGTGTCGCTTGAAGTCACAATAAATAGTTCAAGTTCTTGTTTTTCATTATTATTATTCTTATTTTTTATGAAAGAAAAAATTAATATAATAGATATAAACACAACTGCCAAAGCCATTAAAATTATTTTGATATTTTTTTTCATAAATATTTTTTAAATTAATAATAATTTTCACGTCTTATAAAAAGATTATAACATAAATATAAACTCCTGTTTATATACTAAAAATAATTATTAAAATAATGGCTTAAAAAGACTCATTTAACGACGTGTTCCTTTTTCTGACCGTTTTTTAGATCTTGTTAAGTAGATATAAGTGTTATATACTAAAAGTAATTCTAAGTTCAGTTTTTGTTAGTTTTATTATTAATTATTAACATTTTTTATTAAAAAATATGAAAAACAAAAAAGGTTTCGCAAAAATTCCCATAATCTTAATAATTGTTGTTATTTTAGCTATCGGTGGTGTTGTATATTATATATCAAAACAAAAAATCTCTAATTCTAAATCACAATTGTCAGCTATTGTATCAAAAGCTGTTATACCAACTCCAACCCCAGTTGCAACAAAACCAACAGCTTGTGATCCGACAGGCACGGCTCAACCTTGGATAAAAGTTACTTCACCAAATGGTGGAGAAACATATACCGCAGGGCAACAAGTTACAGTAACTTGGACAAGTTGTAATATTCTAAATACGGAAAGTGTTCGTATTGATTTAGTAATAGCACCTTTCCCTCCAGCTGGAATAAATGGTGTTGGTATAGTTAACACTATAAATGATGGAAGCGAAGTTATAACATTACCAAATTCTACTATTTTTAATGGTAATCCAATGACATTTGGAAATAATTTTAAGATCAATATTTGGCGAAGTGTATATTCTGGAATAACAGCACCACAAGATTTATCAGATAATACATTTATAATAAATGCTCCAGTAACCGCAAACACATCTGTAACTCCAAAAGCTGTTACTCCAACTTCAACACCAACTTCAAATATAATTACAACTTCAACTACTGCAGCTACTACTGCAACAACAACTACAAGCACAAGTTTAAAGATCGGCTCTTCTGGCAATGACGTCAAGTTTCTGCAACAGGCTCTTCAATCTTTAGGATTTCTTCCAGCAACAGCAACTATTGATGGCGCATATGGATCAATGACAGAAGCTGCTGTAATAGCATATCAAACATCAGTTGATCTTACTGCCGATGGTATAGCAGGAACCCAAACTATTAAACAAATATTAAATAAATCAGTTGGGCCAACGCCATCACCCATAGAAACTTATATATATTTAACATCATGGGGAACTATTACTAGCGGTTCATATGGAATAGCGCTTGATCCTTCATTGAATGCAACGATGCCAAAAGTATACGTAGTAGAAGGTTCTAATCATACTATCAAAAAATTCACAACTACAGATGGAATCAGTTATAGCCAATCTGGTGCAATTGGTTCATTTGGTTATAGCGATGGTCAGTTTTATAATCCTCGTGGAGTAGCAATTGATCCTTCAACAGGAAATGTTTATGTGGCAGATACTTACAACAACCGTATTCAAAAATTTAATTCAAGTGGAACATTTTTAGGTTGGTTTGGAAAAGACAATACCGGAAATGTAGGAATGCATGCTCCTAATTCTGGATTAACAGGAGTAGCAGGTACAACAGACGGAACGTTTAATCAACCAGGAAGCATAGCTGTTGCTTTGGGTAACGTCTATGTTGCAGATACTCTAAATAATCGTATCCAAAAATTTGATTTAAATGGAAACTATATTTCTCAATTTAATGTAACAATTCCAACAAGTATAACAGTTGATACATTAGAAAATATCTATGTTGTAAGTTACGCTAACCACAGTATCCAAAAATTTACAGCTACTGGTAGTTTAATAAGCACGTGGGGTACACCAGGTGTTTCTAGTTCAACTATTGGACAATTTAATAATCCTAGTGGCATAATAATTGATTCTTCAAATTATGTTTATGTTGTAGAAAGAGGAAACAACCGTATTCAAAAATTTAATTCAAGTGGTACTTTCATTAATAAATTAGATACATGGACTGGAAGCACAGGATCTTTTTACAATCCTTACGGAATAGTAGTTGATGAATTAGAAAATATCTATGTATTAGATAGTGGTCATAATTTAATTCAAAAATTTCAATCTGGTGGTACAACAACTACACCTATACCACCAACCCAACAAAAAACATCTACTGTTTCTTCTTCAGTATTTACTAAAACTTTAGAAATTGGCAGCACTGGTGGTGAAATAAAAGTTTTACAACAAGCTCTTCAGTTTTTAGGCTTTCTTCCATCAACAGCAACTATTGATGGAGTTTATGGATCAACAACACAATCAGCAATAAAATATTTTCAAGCATCTGTTGGCATCACAGCAGATGGCATAGTTGGACCACTAACTCTAAAGAAAGTTTTTGGTTTATAATATTATTTTACTCCCCTTAGTGGACGAGTTCAGAACTCTCAACTGAATTAAGATTAAAAAAGAAACAAAGTTTTCTAATACAAATTATCACACTTTTCATAACACTCTACATTACAAGAGCTGTATTCTTCCTTCGCCCCACATCCAAGAGTACACCATTTTGTGTGAAAGACGGTCCTTCCGGCGGTATCACATTTTTCGGCCCAATACTTATCAAAACATGCTGTATTATCTGTATAATCCGGATTTTGACAAAAAAGCCTCAAGCGAATTATATTCATCTCATCCGCACAATAAGTTCTTACTTCAGCCATATTTTTTTCAACACAGGCATTGATACAATTTTCTTCTATCAACTGGCAATTTGCCTTACATTCATTAATACAGGTTACATGTTCCGATTCTATCGGCGTCGGCACCGACACCGGTGTAGGCACCTGCACCTGTATTCCATCTACTGGTCGAGTAGAAGTATCTATATTGAGTGCTTTCTGCACTTCTATGTTCTTTAGTGCTTCCAACCTGTCACGACTTCTTTGTTCTGCTCTTGCTTTCATTTGTTCCCAATATGCATTAGCTTGGTTTTGTTTAGCAATCAAGTCGTCAATTTTACTACCAGCATCTTCTAGCTCTCCTTTCATACGTGCAATCTCATCAACCTCAGCTTTGCGTCTAGCAAGTTCAAAATCATCTATGTTATCTTTAGAACCTTTTAATGTTTCCATGAATTTTCTGTCTGCTTCAGATATATCATCACCAGAAGCTGCACCAATAATATTGTCTTTTACTCCAAGGATATTCATCACATGTCCTATTCCTTCTCCAATCTTACCGGCAGTTCCGAGTACTGTTCCCAAAGAAAGACCTACCCCTTCTTTCAAGAGCTCTGCTGAATAAGACCTAAGGCCTTCTTTTTCAATATCTTTTGAGGCTTCATTTAATCTTAATGACTCTTGTACAGCAAGATCTCCTGACTTACCTAGATTTGGAGCTTGGTTTGCTAAATATTGGGCCTGCTCTTGGAGTCCTTCAGCTATCGCGTCTGTTTGAACTTTGTCGTATATGACTTCTCCGCCTTTAGCAACAGAGAGAGACAGTGCAAGCCAACTAATTGCCCACAAAGTTGCTATTACTATTGCTCCGCTTTGTTTAGATTTATGGTTTTTCATGTTTATTTAACTTTTATTGGAAAAGATTGTATGTACACGACCTCATCACTTTTTACGGCAACTTTTATTTGCTCGTTAAAGTTATAAATTTTAGTGTCTTCTATCAATTGATCTGGTGCTGTAATAACCGTACTTGGTTCTGCTCCAATAATTTTTTTAATCTGTTCAAAAGTCATTCCTTCTTTAAATTTATTTGCAGAAATTGGAAAAGGGTCTGCTTCATCAATAAATGTTATGTCCATATCACTGATAAACTTACCATCTAAAAAAGAGAAAGACCTTCCGTGTCTCTCATAGCTCCAAGTCTCATATCTTGCTGTTTTATATTCTTCATCAACAATCATTTCACCAAAAACAATTGTGTAACTGGTGGGTTCACCTAATTCTTTAACTAATGTCTTTTGATTAGCAGAAGTAAGAGGAGAAAAAAGAGTAAAAGACCAATAAAAAATTAGACAAACTGCAAACACAATCAAAACCAATTTCCATTTTTTAGTCTTTTTTATTTTATCTAAAATACTCATAAATAAATACAAAAGTAAACTTATGATTTAAGTATACCATTTTTTTTAAAAAAAAGTAAAACTTTGCTCCAAACCTGGGGGTGTTCGAATGAGTATTGGAGAATAAAAAAGACTTGTTTCGTAATAAACCTTTTTTTTATGATATAATTAATAATAAATAGTCGCAATTAAATAATTAATAATTATAAAATATGTTAAAAAATTCAAAATTTACACCCAAAATTATTATCATAATTCTGGTTGTTGTAGTTGCCGTAATATTTCTAGGTGCTCAGCTTTTTAAATCATCTGAGACCACTGACTGGAAAACATACGCAAACGATAAATTTGAGCTTGGGTACCCCCAAGACTTTACCGTCACTATAGAAAGTAGTGCTGGATTTCGTGCTTGTTCTTCTGATAGTAATACTTGTGTAGAGATTAGTTCTATGACTTCCCGGTGGGATTCATTTGATGATATGGTAAAAGAATGGAAAGAAACAAATCCCGAAACGATTGACGGAACAAAAGTTTTCAAAGTTGCTGGTAAGAAAGCTTTTTCTATAGAACAAGCTGAGGGTGGTGATGCCGTGATAAACACCATTGTCAATTCTTCTTATCCTGATATGGTTTTTATTACAGTAACTAAACAGGGTGACGGAGAAGTAGCAATTAATAATTTGAATAAACAAGTACTTTCTACTTTCAAAGTTGTGAAATAGATTAGCCTTCTTGTTTGATATAAAAGTCAATAGCTGGCTCCGAACGCTGAACGAAATCCGAACTTTTTTTAGCGAAAATCCGAACGCTGAATTTTGAAAAACTTTTAAGCTCGGGCGGGCAAAAAGGAAGGGGGTTGGGGGGAAGGAATTTTTGCCCGCCCTCGCTTTTCCGCCGCCG
>JBDRFV010000028.1:0-6717 GCA_043818335.1 Patescibacteria group bacterium | reverse complement strand
TATCACTTTATTATTTGGCTCAAAACCGTCCATTTCAACTAGAATTTGGTTTAAAGTCTGTTCACGTTCGTCATTTCCACCACCAACACCAGTTCCTCGAACTCTACCAACTGCATCAATTTCATCAACGAAAATAATAGCCGGCGCAGCTTTTTTTGCCATTTTAAATAAATCTCTCACACGACTTGCTCCAACTCCAACGAACATTTCAACAAACTCAGAACCAGAAAGATGAAAGAAAGGCACAGAAGCTTCCCCTGCTACGGCTCTAGCTAACAAAGTTTTTCCAGTTCCAGGCGCGCCAGTTAAAATTACACCTTTGGGAATTCTTGCACCAATATCTAAAAACTTTTTTGGGCTTTTCAAAAAATCTACAATTTCTTTCAATTCTTCTTTTGCTTCTTTACATCCAGCAACATCTTTAAAAGTTACTCTATTGTTTTTGTCATTTGGATCTGTAATCCTTGCTTTTGATTGTCCAAAAGAAAACGCTTGCATACCTGAACCTTTCGCCTGACGAGTTAAATACCAAAAAAAGAAAAATATAAATAAAACTGGAAGTAAAAATGGCAAAATATTTAACAACCAATATCCAAAACCAGATTGATTTTTTACTTCAATCTCTGTGCTAACTAAAGCTTCTGAGTTCACCCCATAATTAAACAAAGTTTGCGATAAAGAAGACTCAGTTTCTTTTTTTGCTTTTTTTATTTCATCGTTCTGATATGTAATAGTTAGCTTCTCACCTTCTACTAGAATTTTTTTAACTTCTCCAGCTGTAACACTTTTTGCCAAATCAGAAATTGGAATTTCTATTACTGTTTTTTTATTTCCAGAAATAGTTAAATACAAAGCAGTAATTATCATAAAAATCAAAAGTGCCCCAGCAATACTACCAGAAAATTTACTATCTTTCTTTTTTTTACCTTTATTCTGTGGTCCTTTTTGGTTAAGAAAATTTAAATCCATTTGTAAAATATAGCATAAAAAGCCTAGAAAGTTAAGGCTTTGTGTTATAATTAATTTATGAAAATATTTCTTAAAGTACTTCTTTGTTTAATACTTTTATTAACATCCTTCTTTGTTTTTAAAGATCAATTTTTAACTCTTTATGCTTTCACAGGAATCTATTTTATAATAGCTTCATCTATTATTGTATTACTTGTATATAAATCGATTTCTTTTGTTATAGAAGGTGTTTATACCAAGAAACTTAAAAAAATTATTTTGGGAGTTTTAATTTTAGTACTTTTTTCATTCTTTCTTTATTTTATTTCCACACTCAAATGTTTTGATTGCGAACTTGGAGCTTGGGGTGAAAACGAAATAACGATCCCAACTCTTGATAATATGAATATAATAGAAAATTAATCTGTGGAGATGGGGGAAATTACGAGTCACAGGTATTTTTCTGCTGAAAAATCCCGCGACCCCGTCTCGCGCCGTCGCGCTCCGACTATTCGATTTCCCTCTCCTGTCACCAGCAACATAAAATAAAACCGCCATTTAGGCGGTCTTATTTTAGTTGTGGACTTAGTAGCCGAAAGTTGGAACTCATTGCATTCTTGGATATTTGATGCGTCAGAAGCGATTATAGAAAGAAGGAGGTTAGAAAATAGCTTTATTTCTGCTTAATAACTTCCCTTTTTGATATCACAAGATGGGAATTGAATAATTAAGTTTTATAGTATAGAATAAGATTAAATATGAATAATAAACCACAAAAGATATCAAAAGGGAAATTCTGGTTTGCAGGTTATATAGTTGCTGGGTTAACTTTTTATCTTGCAAGAAGTTTTAGTGAAACTATATATGATGAAATCATCATAATTATAATTGCAATACTTTGCGGATATTTTTATCATAAATTAAAAAAAGAAATTAAATTAAAAAATGAGTGGGGTAAAATTATAATCACATTTTTAATCCTTGAAATGATTGCTGCTTTTTCAATCGGCCTCCTAACAAATTTTATTTAAAAAATATGAAAAACTCTGAAAATATATCAATCGACCAATTAGAAATTACTTTCGAGCCCAATGTCATTAAAACTCTTTATGTAGATAAAAATAATAAAGTTATACAAAAAACAATAGAAGAAGAATTACCAAATAAAAAGGTTTCTGTTTTTTCTAGAACAAAAGAAAAAAATAAAGAAATTATTTTAAATGATTTTTCAGAATCTTTAAAAAAGGGACTTATAAAATTTACAAAACTAGAATGTAATTTTACAAACAAATTTATTCTTTTTAATAGTTTTTTTAATTCTAAAATCTACCCAATTTCTGAATTACACCAAATATATACAAAAAAAGAAACTCAAGGTAGAGGCTTTTTCGCTTTTTCAATTGACCAATCTTTAATTTTAGATTTTGGTGAAAAAAAACATATTCAATTAAAATTGAATCAATATTTACCACCCAAAGGAAGTAAAAAAGAATTAGAAATATTAACAACATATTTATTTATCCTTAAAAAATTATACCCTCATATAAAAATTGGGCATCAAAATGACTATAATTATACAAATGTAAACGAGGATATTATATATTTTGAAACAAATTAAAATCATCAAATTATTTAGCTTAAGGGGGGGGACATCAAAGCTTAAATATTATTTAAATATAACCTATTGGGTATTTCCACACAGACCAAAAATAAAGAAAGGTATTATTTTGTTGTAATATGAACCAAAAAAATTAAACATTACTACACACGCTTAATTTTAAAAACTAAAAGTGTAATTTCTATTGTTTTCTAATGTTCCAGAAAGTGGTAATATTCCATTATGGAAAATGCTGCTTCCACTTCTAAAAGAAAAGAGATGAGAGCTCGTAGAATGGCTCAAAAAATTATTATTTCTCATATAAGAAATTACTTAGGGAGTGTTTTGTGGGGAGTAAATCTCATAGAAGATTACAGATATCATCCAATGCCACTACCAACTTATAGGGATTATGAAACCCTAATTTCTACAATAAAAAATGATGAGTTATTTTTTCCAGAAAACCCAGATTGTGGCCGTGTTTTAGTTGGGATTCAAAATATTTATTTTGTAAGAAAAAATGGAGAGTTATATGAAGAAAGAAGACCTGAAGATATAGAAAAAGAAGATGTTCCTAAGGTGGCTTATTTAGTTGTAAATGAAAATATTTTTAGAAATGAAAATAAAAAGAGATTTAAGTGTAGAAATATGAAAAAACTTCTGCAAGATATTCGTGCTTTGGCACTACTTAAATTAGTGAAGTTAGATGATAAAGGGAAAGAAAAAAAAGATAAAATAGGACCTATGTTGATGGGGGAGTTTAATACGAAGGAAATAAAAAGTTATAAAGATTATTTGAGGGATTTGGGATATTCTAAAGAAAAAATCAATCAACTTACCCGAAAAAATGCGAGATTAGATTATAAGATGAACAGGATGTCAAAAGATTTAACATTTAAAGATTCAATCAGAAAGGAATTCTTTAAAAATAGAAAAACATTTAACAAAAAACTAGAAAGATTAAAGAAGGTGGGCCTTGCTCTTTAGTGCTCAAATGTGTCGCCAATAGTTGATATTTCCACGCTTTAATAATAATAAGCGTGTTTTTTGATTTGAATAGATTGCTGCATAAAGTCCATTTTTTGCTGGGCTGGTCGGGAGCAGCATCTATACCAGCCAAGCAAAAAGCAGACTTTATTATTAAATAACTATAAAAAAATGAAGGGAAAAATAATTCGTATTACAGATTCAAATAAATTTATAACTTTTTTATTTTGGATTGAAAATAAAATTTATGCACTTATGTATACAGGTAAGCAATATAGAAATTATGCAATTTGGAGCCAATTTAAAATTGGTGATTGGGTTGAAGGTTTAGAATGGAAAGATGAAAAGAAAAAAATTATAAATGCTGATTCTCCAGTTCATCTTGTTTAGTATTAATAAATAATTAATTAATAACTATGTTAAGCATAGAGAGATGCAAAGAAATACTAAGAAATAAAACAATTTCTGATTCCCAAATTGAAAAACTTCGGGAAGCTCTTTATGCTTTAACTGAAAATATAGTTGACGAATATATTTCGTCTTGTGATAAGATGTAAATATTATGATTACACAAAAATCAATTATCTATTGCAGAGTATCTTCCGAACGTCAAAAAACCGAAGGGCACGGATTAGAAAGTCAGGAACATCGTTGCCGAGAATTATCAGACAAGAAAGGATATGAAGTCGAAAAAGTTTTTAGAGATAGTTTTTCTGGTGGTGGTGATTATACAAAAAGACCAGCCATGTCTGAGATGTTTTCTTATATGGATTCAAAGCCTTACAATAGTTATGTAATTATTTTTGATGATTTAAAAAGATTAGCAAGAGATACAGAACAATACCTTAAATTAAAAAGAGCTTTAGAGCTTCGTAGAGCAACAGTAGAATGCCCAAATTTTACTTTTTCTAGTTCTCCTGAAGGACAATATGTTGAAACAATAATGGCGGCGACAGCACAACTTGAAAGAGAGCAAAACCGAAGACAGGTAATGCAAAAAATGAAGGCGAGGTTAGAATTGGGCTATTGGTGCTTCCCTGACCTTCCAGCTGGATATGAATTTAAGAAAGACCCAGCACATGGTAAATTACCTGTATTTATTCCTAAAACTTCAGTAATAGTGAAAGAAGCCCTTGAAGGGTTTGCGTCTGGAAGATTCATGGAGCAAGAAGACGTAAGAAAATTTCTTGAAGAAAAAAGATTACTGAATGGTAAACCTGTTTATCTTGGATATGTTCATAGAATACTTACAACAGTATTTTTTGCTGGTTATATTGAATATCAAAACTGGGAAGTTAGCAGAAGATTAGGAAAACACGAAGCTCTTATTGATTTACCAACATTCAATAAAATACAAGAACGATTAAATACTAAAGCAAGGACTCATACTAAAAATATGTTGAATGAGGATTTTCCACTTCGTAGTTTTGTTTTATGTTCTGAATGTAAAAAACCAGACACTGCAAGTTGGAGTAGAGCTAGAAATGGGAAGAAACATCCTTATTACAGGTGTAAGACAAAACTATGCTCTGAGCGCAACAAAAGTATACAAAAAGAAATTATAGAAAAACAGTTTGAATCAATTCTTAAAAAAATTAAACCAAGTGAAGAAGTATTAAATTTAACCAAAGTAATCGTGGCTGATGTGTGGAAAAAAAAAGAAGCTGAAGGATTAAATAAAAAAAGTAATCTAGAAAAAGAAATTGAGAAAATTGAAAGTGAAAAAACTAGATTTATGAAATTGATTTCAAGAGCAACAAACGAAAGTGTTATTGTTGCCTATGAAGAACAGATAAGTTCGCTAACAGAAAGAAGTCTGGTTCTAAAAAATTCCTTGATGTCTTTTGATAAACATAGACCAAACATTGAAACCGCCTTAGATATTGTTTTTGATTTTCTTAAAAACCCTTTGGAACAATGGCAAAAAGGTAATATCCACACACAAAAACTGGTTCTAAGATTGGTTTTTGAAGAAAATTTAAGATACAACAAAAAAAGCGGGTTTGAAACCGCTATTCTGTCTTTGCCTTTAAGGGTATTTACCCTCCCAGAGGCTCAAAAATCAACGCTAGTGGAGATGGGGGAAATCGAATCCCCGTGCAGAAGGTTATTACAAGGAAATCTACATACGTAGTTTGTTTATTTTTTTAAATCTAAAAGCTAATAAACAGACAAAATATTTTTAGATCGATTCCCCGCCTGCATCAGCTATGCTGAAAGCATTGCGGGCAGGTCTTTGTTTTAAACAGCGAAAGGAGACTGACCACTGTCGTATCCCGATAATATTATGCCTCAACTTATATATCGGAAGTCTATAAGCGAGACACGAGCCTACGCTAAAGCGGAAACTCGAGCAAAAGCAAAGTCCTTCACACCGAAGTATGGAGAAACAGAAGCTTTTACCTTAGAAGCTAATTTTGCAATTAACATTTAAACGAAAATTTTTACGAGATTACGTTTATACTCGGTATGCATCAATGCAAAAGGCCAACTGTCTATGCCTTGCATCCCCCTAAAACTTTTTTGAAAAGCAAAAAAGTTCGGGCGATCCGCCTTTGGCGGATTTAGCCATAAAACAATTTTTACTTTGTAAAAAGTTCGGGCGACCTAAAATTTTAAAAATTTTAGGTTTAGCCATATTCTAATTATGCCCTACTTTGCTTAAATACTCTTTAAGTATTTTCCTCTTTAATTTACCAGACCATAAGCTTTTAAAAAATCTTTCTCGATTAAAAGCTTCATCTTTATTTTTAAATTCCTCAAAATAAATAACGGCCAAAGGAGTTCTATTTTTTGTAGCAAAAACTCCTCCAGTATTATGTTTCTTTATTCTATTTTCTAAATTACTTGTACAGCCAACATAAAGCTTATGGTCTTTTTGGCTGTATAGTATATAAACAAAATAGGACATAATTTTATTTTCAACGTTCTATCTATCTTCCTTTATATTCACGTCTAACTTCCCTATCAGTCTCGCGCTTTTTTATACTTTCCCTCTTGTCTGCTTTCTTCTTTCCTTTAACTACAGCAATTTGAACTTTAATTTTTCTGTTTTTATTATACATTGAAATTGGCATTATTGTCAAACTCTTGTTCTTTTCATTGCTAGCCAATTCTGCTATTTCTTTTTTAGTAAGTAAAAGTTTTCTATTTCTTAACGGATCATAATCTTCTGAAACATTATT